>CAMVDB010000001.1 GCA_947166135.1 uncultured Clostridia bacterium
CAAGAACAAGGATCACTATATCAATAATACCAACGGCTTGAAATATGATAACGGAAATTCTGTCCAGAAGGATACTTATCACTTTGACGAACAGGGCAGGATGATCCTTCCGAACGGTATCAAGGGCGATTTCTACTATATTGAAGGCTCAAGAGTCCCGTCATATTACGGACTTGTCAAGGACAACGGCTATTTCTATTATGTTGCTGACAACGCGCGTATCATCAAGAACAAGGATCACTATATCAATAATACCAACGGCTTGAAATATGATAACGGATATCCTGTCCAGAAGGATACTTATCACTTTGATGAAAACGGCAGGATGGTCATTCCGAACGGTATCAAGGGCAATTTCTACTATATCGAAGGAGCGCGCGTCCCTTCGTATTACGGTTTGGTCAAGGATGGCGACGATTACTACTACGTCGGCTCGAATGCACAGATCGTAAAGAATAAGAATCAGTACTTGACTACAACAAATAACCTAACGTTTCCGGACGGGACAGCTATTCCGCGTAAGACATATTGGTTCGATGAAAACGGAAAAATGATTTATTAAATAGAAAAGGATGGATTCTGAAAAATGATTTTGAAAAGGATCTTGTGCTGTTTACTGGCGTGTCTGTTTATCGCAGCGTTCCTTGTCGGCTGTAATAAGGACGGAAAGAATGATAAGGGAGCTTCGTCGGATCAGACGAGTGTCAGCGCAACGGAAGCACCGAAGGCAACTTTTGATATCGAAACGAAATATGGAACCCTGAAGTATCCTGAAATGTGGAAAGATAAGGTTAAGGTCGCGATCGAAGATGGGGATGTGTATTCGGTTAAGTTTACATCGGACGATACGCCCCTGTTTGATTTGCTGTTCGGCGAAGGTGAAGGAGACATCATAGGCTCCCTAACTACTAATGGCGAAACAACGGTTGTCCGTGTTAAGGCATATAATATTGAACCAAAGTCAAAGAATTTTGAAGAGAAGATCGCAATGCTTAATGATGTGAACGTGGTCATCGAACACCTCGTTGAGGATTATGAGTTAAAGAGAGACGATGTTGGGGAATCAGCTTCCGACGAGGTGTTCGAGATCGAAACCTCCGTGACGACGCTGTATTATCCTTCCAAGTGGAAGGATGACGTTACCGTTGAGACAGATTCTGACGGCGCACGTTTTTCTTCAGGCGGGGTCAAGCTCTTTGATCTGCTATTTAACAGCGCAGAGGGCGATCTTATCGGCAGTTTTGACGGTACGGATATCTCTGTCTTGTCCTATGAAATAAAGAAAAAAGCACTCACCGACAGCGAATATACAAAGCTCATGGCGATGCAGGATGCGGTTAATGTGGTTATTGACCATTTACGAGAGAACGAAAAGTTTAAATGATAGATGATTACTGTTGTGAATGATCAATGAAAGTTGTACAAATTAACATAACCGGCGGCAGCGGCAGCACAGGACAGATCTGCGTTGCCGTCAGTCGCTTGTTGACAGATCAGCATATTGAGAATATCATTTTTTACAGCCACGGAAGCTCAGATGTATCTGTCGCTGTTCGTTACCAAAAGCCGTATGACGTCAGATTCAATACCGTCAAAACGCGGCTGTGTGGCGACTGGGGATTTGAAGCGAGTTCTGCAACGCGTCGTTTAGTGAAGCGGATGAAGCAGTTTGAACCTGATATCGTTCAACTGCATAATCTGCACGGTCATAATATCAATCTTAAAATCCTGTTTGATTATCTCCGAAAGAGTAAGGTTAAGGTGTTTTGGACATTTCACGATTGTTGGGCGTTTACTGGGTATTGTATGCATTATGACATGATCGGCTGTCAGAAGTGGCAGACGGGCTGTAAAAACTGCCCTCAGCGCAGCAGATTCAGCTGGCTCTTTGACAGAAGCAGCACGCTTTATCGGCGGAAGAAGAAGCTCTTCTCCGAACTGGATATGACGATTATCACGCCGTCCTGTTGGATGGAGAGAGAGGTCAAAAAGTCATTTTTGAAGGATTATCCGACCAAGGTGATCCATAATGGCGTCGACACAGAGATCTTTCGCGCTGTCGCTTCTGACTTTCGGGAAAGGTATGACCTGAAGGAGAAGAAGGTCATCCTCGGCGTCGCGTTCGACTGGAGCAGCAGAAAGGGTCTGGACGTATTTGTACAGCTTGCCGAGCGATTACCTGACGATTTCCACATTGTGCTTGTCGGTACGAATGAAAGGGTAGAGGCGCAGCTCCCTGAGAATGTGATCTCAATCAGGAGAACACAAAACAAGAGCGAGCTATCGGCTGTATACACCGCTGCGGACGTATTTGTCAATCCGACTAGGGAAGAGGTACTTGGATTGACCAATTTGGAGGCTCTCGCGTGTGGTACGCCGGTCGTGACATTTGACACAGGAGGCAGTCCTGAGTGCATAAATGAAAGCTGCGGCATCGTCGTACCGAAGGACGACATAGACGATCTGATCAGGGCGCTGACATATATTTGTGAGGAGAGGCCCTTTACCGCGGAAGCTTGCAGAAAACGTGCCCGAAAATTTGAACAAGATAAACAATTTCGACAGTATCTGGATCTTTATACTGCCGTACAAAATTATGTATGAATAACAGGATTTTTTATCTGGGATACTATGATATCCCCCAATACGCGGAGGAAGAGAGAAACGCTCCGCCCGCGGCAGTAGCAAAAATGACGTATATCGTTAACGCTCTGAACCGCATCGGATATAGGGTCGAGTTGGTTTCTCCTGCTGCTGCGCAGAATAAAAAAACAGCAAAGGGAAGAAGAATATCCTTAGATCAGAATAATACGCTGAAGCTCTTTTATTCCTTCGGCGGGAAAAATAAGATATCGGCGCTCATCAGATTTTTGCTGTTGAAGCTATCATTTTTCTTTTATTTATTGTTCAGAGTCGATTCATCCGATACTGTACTGATATATCATTCCGCTGAGTTTATCGGAACTGTTTCCCTTTTGAAAAGGGTAAAAAAATTCAGGCTCGTGCTGGAAGTGGAGGAGATCTACGCTGACGTTACCGGCAAGGAAAAGGTCAGAAGGAAAGAGTACGGTATCTTTGAGCAGGCGGATGCGTATGTCTTTTCCACGGAATTGCTGAGTGAAATAATCAATCCGGATCATCAAAAACCGGAAACGGTCGTGTACGGTTCCTATTTGATTCCCGGACGACAAGTTGGCGGGCGTTTTGACGACGGCAAGATCCATTGTGTATATGCCGGCACCTTTGATCCGAGGAAAGGCGTTTTGACCGCTGCGAATGCCGCACGGTATCTGCCAGAGAATTACCATATCCATCTTATCGGCTTTGGGACGAAGGCTGAGGTTGAACAACTGAGGTCGACAGTTGAGGCGGTCAGCGCCGAGGCGCGCGCGACACTGAGTTACGACGGCTTGCTGTCCGGACGAGACTATACGGATTTCCTCGGCAAATGCGATATCGGATTATGCCCGCAGGCTCCGGAAGCCTCGTTTAACGAAACCTCATTTCCATCAAAAACCTTGTCGTATTTGACGAACGGATTGTGGGTTGTGTCTGTTACGATCAAGTCCCTGCAGCGCTCCGCACTTCACCCGTATTTGGTTTACTTTGATGAATGTACGCCTGAGTCGATCGCCAAAGCGATCCTGAGCGTTCCCCTTTCAGATGATCATTCGGCATGTGAAGCGATCAAAGAATTGGATAAGTCGTTTTGCTTACAGTTAAAGCAAATTCTATCACGGTAAATGAAAAGCGACCGCAGGATAATCTGCGGTCGCTTTTGACTTGTAATCCTCCGTTACCAATTCATGCTTCCTTATGCCACTTGAGCTTTTTTGCGGCGGTGGTGAGGAGAACTTGTCTGAAATCCCTGAAGAAGACGGCTTGAGAGCCGGCGAACAGAATCAGATTGATAACGACCAGTACGATACCGGCGACTGCAATCTGTAAATAATTCTGTATGGCGGGATGGATCAGATTGTATATGAGTTGGATGATCAGGAGATCGACGATACATACTGCGTATATCGCGATTGTTTTCATGCAAGAGCGGTGAAGAATACGCTTGTTGGAGTAAACAATCACGTCTACCGTTCGATATAGCAAAGCTACAACCGTACCCAGCAGAACGCCGTAGATTCCCAATTGCCATACTCCGAGGAGTGATACGGCAAGGTTAATGATCGTTTCTGCGACTGTCTGAGGCGTGGTAAGCTTGAAGTGACCGGCGTAGTTGATTGTCATCAGCATCGGTCTTCTCATAGCTGTCAGAATCGCGATCACACAGAACAGTAGCGGGAGCCAGACGTCCGTGTAGTTGATATCAGTTATCCCTCTTGTATAAACGCGCATGAACGGAAGATATAAACAATACGCGGTGGAGAACAACGCGAAGGATATAGCAGCGTATGCGGATTCAAAGATATCGATTCGCTTGATATAAAGCTGACGATTCACCTGAAAAAGTTGACCCAGCGCGAACTCCACCGAGTCGGAGATGATATTCAGTACGCTTTCCAGATGTGTGATAATCAGCTTATACAGTGAGTAAACGCTGACCACCCTCAGGTCGCAGATGACAGTCAGGATCAGAACGTCAGTGTTCTGAAAAACGATCTGTGCGATCTGGTGGATCAGGATGAAATTTTTCTGAGATATGGATTCGAAATCCGGATCGGTATTGACATCTAGCAGCTTGTAGTGCTTTTTGATATATAGGGGTATGAAAATCGCCTGTATCAAGCTGACAGCAAAGCTCGCGGCAAGGATGATTACGACGTTAAGACCCAGATAGATCAGAACAACCTTAACGACTCCGGTCAGAATAGTTGTGATCGTCGTGAGGTTTGAGATAATATAGTTCTTTCCGTCCGCCCGCAGAAGGATCTTATATTTCCCCTGAAAGAAGAACATGACAACGTTGCCTATTCCGGTCAGAAAAACTACAGAAGCAACGACGAAGTAGTTGATAGAGCTGTGCGCCAGAAATGGGTAAATCAGGCTGAACGCCGTCAGTGTGATCAGGTACAGCGTACCGGTACGCTTGTAATAGATATTGGTTGCGCTCAGTGTCCGGCTGATTTGTCGGTAGTCGTTCTCGGCAATCGGCTTGTAAATCGCTTGCAGGGAGATGGAACCGATACCCGCTTCAAATAAACTGAAATATGCCAAAAACTGCTGAGCGGAGTTGATCAGACCGTTTGTTTCCGATCCGAACCCCGTGATGAAGAGCCTTGGCAGAAGGAGTCCGATTCCGATCGTGACAAGCTGACCGAAAGCCGCCCACAGCAGATTTTTCAGGGATTTCTTTCGTGTAGATGATTTGTTCATAATAGCATACCTATTTTCCAAGATATCTGAAATATAGCAATAAACTCAGCGCGGTTGTGTTTTTATGAAGGATCATTGACCTTCTCAGCTTCGACAAACCTCCTGATGTATGCACAGTTGTATACGTCAGCACTTCCTGTACCGCATCGGATTCGGAAAATTGACCGAGCAGCTTTTTCTTTTCTTTCAGAGATTTCTTACTGCGTGAAAAAATCTGAGTTATGAAATTCCAGATAACGGATTCCTGATACTGATAATATGACTCCAAATTTCCTCCATCCAGCACCTTCCTGAGCCACGCACTGGAGGCAAAGTAGTATTCATAAGCGGATAAAGCGTTTTCGTTGAATCGCTTCATCAGAGAGGGCGTTTCCGCCTGAACATAGTAGTAATCGGATCGTCCTGTCAACGCGACGGTTTTACAGTGCGAGAGATACTCCATCACAAACGAGCAATCCTCAAAGATCGAAAAGTCCTCGTTGCAGTGGATGCCGTACTGTCGAATGATCTGAGTCCGATATAACTTAGCCCAGATAGAATTGAAGAAATAATTGGCGTACAATTTCTTGAACTCCTCATTGAGCGAGGCGTCAAGCGCGATCGTCCCGGAGATAATATCTTTGTTTTGACGTCGACCATCTGGATAGATGTATACCATGCCCGACGCTGCAAGATCGGCATCTGTATTCAGAATTGTATTCAGCAGCTTTTTCAGCATGTCTTTTTCGATATAGTCATCGCTGTCGATAAAAAGTATGAAGTCGCCCTTTGCCTTGGAAAGCCCGGCGTTGCGCGCAGAACTGACGCCGCCGTTCTCTTTGTGAACAACAGAGACACGGCGATCTGCATCGGCATAGAAATCACAAGCGTCCGCGTCCTCTTCGGTAGAGCCGTCGTTAACGAGGATTAACTCAAAATACGGATATGTCTGAGACAGAACGCTCTCTACACATTGTTTAAGGGCGGCTCCGGTATGATAAACTGGGATAATGATAGAAATTAAGCGATTCTTTTCCATTTTTCCTCCATGACAGACGGGAATATCGGCAGTTCGGAACAATTGATTTATGATTTGTTCTTTGTTTTTGCGTTTTTTAGTTCTTTCAATTCTTTCATAATCTCTTTTCGCCTGGTGAAAACGCCTTTGATCGGGCGTGTGAGTTTCATAAGCGGCGCCAAGCGGGGATGCCTTGAATAAAACGGACTGTTTTGCACTTTTCTTTCTGACGTTTTCAGCCTGCTTCTGATATAACCGAGCTTCGTAAGCCCGTTTGGACCACCGACCGCGTTGTTGACCTTATTATGGATGAACTGGCGACGGTTGCCAAATAAACCGGAGAAAATAAAATAATCCAGTTCTTCGCTTTCCTTTTGCGTCAGACTGCGGGGCGTCCACAGCTTTTGACTAAGGTTTTCGATCATTTGAGAGAACTCGGTTATACCCAAGCGTTGAAGTTCTTCTTCGATGTAGCAGCGATCCATCACGCTGTCATACTTTTTCAGATACAGGTAAATGTCGATCAGCGGTCTGATACCGATTCCGGCATTGATATAATGCTGGTAAATATGACCCAATAAATAGATGTACATATCCTCGACGCTCATTTCACAGAGATATCCTGCGTTAGATTTCAAATATGTTTTTTCAGAAAAATAGCGCCAAACCTGCGGATCATAAATATCGTCAAACAAATCCCGGTGCATTTCAAACGTGAAGAAGGGTGCTTTTTGATATACATCATGATTTGTCTTGCCATATTGCTTTATGGTGTATCCTCTACTGACCATGATATCCCGAACCTTTTCGGCGGCAGTCCTGTCAAAGAGGATATCTATATCAGACATTTCACGCATTCCAACCTGAGGATACAGCTTTTTCAGCAGAATACCCTTGAGCGGCATATAACGAATCTCGGCTTTCTCAAGGCTTGCGGAGATTGTTGCGATTTCTCTATCGAACAGCAGGGATTTTCTGATTGCTTTTGCGTATGCTTCCTTAAAATCTTCGTCCAATGATCCGCTTTTGTTTAAGGCTGCGGCAACTAAAGCGGTGACTTGGTGTTTGTTTGATATGAAAAACAATTTACTTAAATTTGGCTCGACTGATCCCGATCCGGCTTCAGGAGTAAGCTTCAGAGCGAGAGCGATATGATCAATTATCCGATAGGTATATTGGCGGTATTCATCGTGTGTCATATGTCTCGCTACTCCTCATGGTTTTGTATTATCATACTATAGAATGCGTAAAGTGTCAATAAATTAACAGCCATTCGAGCTTACGGAATATGGAGCAGTTGCATAAAACTATGCAACATTTTAACCTGAAGTATTATAGATGACAGGGTGATTTATGAGAGGCGTTTCACCGACTGTTAATAGAATGAGAAAGGAAGAAAATATGAGTATCAGGGATCAGATAACACGGATCAAAGATACGGTCGCCTTGCAGAACAACGCGATCAACGCCGCACGTACTCTTTTGGCAACAAAGACAACGGAAGTCGAGCCGCCTGTTGAGCGGAATGTGCGTAAGTGGGTCTATAACAATGCGGCGGATTCCGCCGCTGGCGTCAATTTCACGATTACGGAGAATGACGAATGGCTACGGGCGAATCGAAACGACAGCTCGCTGACGATTGTACTCGCACCGTTGTTCACAGTCGGTTCCATCGCATCGGCAATCGTCTTATACATCAGTTCCAACCGATATGTCACAGGGACGAATTATGGACGCGTCGTCCGAAACAGCAGTTCCGGATCGCTGTCATCGAGCTATGTGATCAAGCCGATCAATGACAGTACTGCGGTCGCCACGTTTCCGGGCTTTAAGGTCGATGCCGATGGAACGCTGACGTTCACATGTCGGGACGGAGGCGGTCAGATCGTTCTCCCCGCGGGAAAATGGCTGATCACAGCCGCTATTGAAGGAGGAGATAGTATATGAGCTTAGATGCAAACAGTGCCGCGCTTCGCGGCTTGATCGCAGAGATCAGAGCTCTCCCGGACAGCGCTTCGGTCGGAGCGGTGAATCTGCTAAACTATATCGTAGAGGAAATATCTGTTGTATCCTCAAACAAGTTTGATATGGGCGCCTACACAGCGGACGTCTATCTCAACTCGAACGGAGAAGAGACCGCGAATACGTCGTTCTGCGCCACAGGATTTATCCACTGCCGCAAAGGGCAGAATATCGTTATTTCCCGCGATAAAGGTCAATCCGATTCGGGAATTATTCGCGGCATCGCGTACTATGATATCAACAAAAAGCGGCTGTCGTGGGCTGAATCGTCAAGCTCCGTATCCGCGATGGGCTTTACCAATAAACACGTACAGGAGAACCGTCAGGACGCCGCAGCCGTGAATACAGCCGACGGCAGTTATTATGTGAAAATCTATTTTCCGAAAGCTAATCTCAGCAGCTATATGGTTCGCGTACTGGATAGGAGTATTCAGATCGGCACGGGAACAACGGAATTGGAGACCTATTGTCCGTTCAAAAGAGTGGAGGGAGTAAGCATGTCCGGCTCCTTTTGGTACGGAAAAAAGCTCGCTTTCGACGGCGATTCTATCACCTACGGATATGCCAGCGCAGAGCGCAGCTATGCAAACTATACTGCAGAGGCGCTCGGATGCACAGCCTCCAACACCTCGATCGGAGGCTCGACCCTAGCCGTCAATCCGTCTCCTCCGACAGATCGCACCCGCGACCCGTTGATCGAGCGTTTGGATTCACTCGATGATACAGCCGACGCGCTGATCATCAACATCGGTTCCAATGACTGGCATTATTCATGGACGCCGATGGGGGATATGAGCAGTTCTGATAAATATACCTTCTACGGCGCGCTGAAGCTGATGTGCGAGGATATCTTGGAGAGATTCAGCGGCAAACCAATCGTGCTGTGCACGCCGATCAAGCGTGTTCAGGGCGACGGTCTATCCTATGATCAGAAGAATTCCTACGGAAAGACCTTAAAGGACTATGCGGACGCTATCAAAGAGGTTGCGGAATTCTATGGAATCCCGGTACTGGATTTCTACAGCGAATGCCTGATTAATCCGCTGATTGTGAGCCATAAGAATGCGTACTTCGTAAGCGCTGACGGCGTTCACCCGAACGCACAGGGTCACACAATCCTCGCCCGCAGACTGAAAGGCTTTCTCCTTCGGCTTGCGGCTCCGGTGAGAGAGTAGAGGGCGCTCTTGCGCATATAGACAAACGTGGAGCAGGCGTCACCGGAAAACTAAGTTAAGAAAGCCTGACGTTCTGGGAAGCGCAAAAGCTCACTCCTAACGCCGCGACAGCTCGTCGCGGCGTTTCCTTTCGCTCAAATATACAAGAAATGCAAGAAATCATTTTTTCTATTTGACATCATAGCAATAAAGTTATACAATGTACTGGAATGTGAGAAGAGCAAACCGTTTGGCAAAGGATAGGAAGCGGTTTTGCAAGGGATGTTCCTACAATAAGCCTCTTAATGTCGTCCGGCTATATCGCGGCGCGGTCGATAGATGGTTTGGAGAAAGAATTGATCAGAGAAATCTACTTTTTTATTATCCATTTTTTTAATTATCACTCTCTTTGGTTGATTATCGCGGCGGTTGCTTTGTTTGCTGCCGGATGGGGTCTGCTTGAGTATTGGCTACGCCGTAACGCTAAGGTGTATACGGTTGTCAATTTGCTCCTGCTTTTACTGACTGTATTGTTTATTTTAAGCTGTACTTTGTTATTCAGAAGCGCAGATGCGCATAAGGAATTATCGCTGATCCCCTTTGACATCATCGGTCAAGCTATGAGCAATCAAGTGTTGATTAAATCAATCGCGATGAATATCGTGTTGTTTATCCCGCTGTCGTTATTTGGACTTAGCCTGATTCGGTGCCGTTCCAATAAGGCGGCTGTGATTTTTATTGTATCGGGAATCGTATTTTCTATCCTGATTGAAGCTCTGCAATATCTGTTAGTCCTCGGACAGGCGGATATTGATGATGTGCTTTGCAATACAGCCGGACTGCTGATCGGCTTCTTGCTGTATCGACTGTATGACCGATATATGATGAAGCATAAGAAAAAATGGAGATGAGTATATCAGCCGCCGACGCAATACAGGCATTATACAAAAAGGAAAACGGATCGACAGCAGATCGGCACAATCTGGCAACGCAAGATGATTATGAAAGGTCTTTCGATGAAATTAACTGAGAAGAATATATTGATCACCGGCGCCGCTGGTTTTATCGGCGCTAACCTGGTGATGGAGCTGATAAGAACAAACGAGCCGATGACGATTATCGGGTTTGATAATATGAACAGTTACTATGATGTTTCGCTCAAGGAGTATCGTCTGGCGGAGATCGACAAACTTGTTGTTGAGAAAACACAAGTTAGCTGGAAGTTTATTAAGGGTGATCTGGCAGACAAAGCGCTAATCAACAGTATCTTTGCCGAGTACAAGCCTGATATCGTTGTCAATCTTGCGGCGCAGGCGGGCGTACGCTATTCAATCATCAACCCCGACGCGTACATACAGAGCAACCTGATCGGTTTCTACAATGTTCTTGAAGCATGCCGCCATTCTTATGATAACGGTGCAAAGGGCGTCGAGCACCTCGTTTATGCTTCTTCCTCCTCTGTCTACGGCGGCAACACCAAGGTGCCTTTTTCGACGAATGATAAGGTGGATAATCCTGTCTCTCTTTATGCGGTGACAAAAAAGAGTAACGAACTGATGGCGCACGCTTATTCAAAGCTATACAATATTCCCTCCACCGGGCTCCGATTCTTCACGGTTTACGGTCCCGCGGGGCGCCCCGATATGGCGTATTTCGGTTTTACCAACAAGCTGATCAAGGGTGAAACCATTCAGATATTCAACTACGGTAACTGTAAGAGAGACTTCACCTACGTTGACGATGTTGTCAAGGGCGTCAAGCGCGTCATGATGAAGGCTCCCGAAAGAAGAATCGGTGAGGATGACTTGCCTATACCTCCTTACGCAGTTTATAACATCGGCAACAGCAGTCCTGAGAATCTGCTCGATTTCGTCGATATTCTTCAGCAGGAGCTTATCAGAGCGGGTGTACTGCCTGAGAATTATAATTTTGAAGAACATAAAGAGCTTGTGTCGATGCAGGCGGGCGACGTTCCCGCGACCTTTGCCGACACGTCTCAGTTGGAGCGCGACTTCGGCTTTAAGCCGTCCACGCCGCTCAGAGAGGGACTTCGCAAATTTGCACATTGGTATAAGGACTATTATAACGTATAAGGTGAGATGAATGAAAATCGCAGTAGCGGGCACCGGCTATGTCGGATTGTCGATTGCAGTGCTTTTAGCACAGCATAACACTGTCAAAGCAGTGGATATCATACCCGAAAAGGTGGAACTGATCAATAACAAAAAATCGCCCATTCAGGATGACTATATTGAAAAGTATTTGACTGAAAAAGAACTGGATTTAGAAGCGACGCTTGACGCAGAGTACGCCTATCATGACGCAGATTTTGTTGTGATCGCCGCTCCGACAAATTATGACAGCAGGAGGAATCATTTCGACACCTCTGCGGTTGAAAATGTTATCAAGCAAGTCATGAGTTATAATCCGAATGCGATTATGGTCATCAAGTCGACCGTTCCGGTAGGCTATACTGCGTACACCCGTGAAAAAACCGGCAGTAAAAATATCATCTTCAGCCCGGAGTTTTTGCGTGAATCAAAGGCGCTTTATGATAATCTTTACCCATCCCGTATTATCGTCGGAACGGATAAAAACGATGAACGCCTGACTGATGCGGCGTACATCTTCGCAAAGCTCCTGCGGGATGGTGCGCTCAAAAAAGATATTGAGACCCGTATTATGGGATTCACAGAAGCAGAAGCAGTTAAACTCTTCGCCAACACCTATCTAGCGTTGCGCGTCAGCTACTTCAATGAGCTTGACACATATGCTGAGACGAAGGGATTGAACACACAGGATATCATTGAGGGAGTGTGCCTCGACCCTCGGATCGGATCGTTTTATAACAACCCGTCCTTCGGCTATGGCGGATATTGCCTGCCTAAGGATACTAAACAACTGCTCGCAAACTATAATCAGGTGCCGCAGAATATGATATCAGCGATCGTGGAATCAAACCGCACCCGCAAGGATTTTATCGCTGACCGCATACTGGAAATAGCAGGCTACTACCACGAGAACAGCACCTATGACTGCCACGCCGAGCACAGCGTGACCATCGGCGTTTTCCGCCTGACGATGAAGAGCAATTCCGATAATTTCCGTCAGAGTTCTGTTCAGGGAGTTATGAAGCGCATCAAAGCTAAGGGTGCGACGGTAATCGTGTATGAACCCACTTTACAGGACGGTACGACCTTCTTCGGATCAAGGGTCATAAATGATCTGGAAGCATTTAAAATGCAGTCAAATGCTATTATCGCCAATCGCTATGATTCCTGTCTTGACGATGTGAAGTTTAAGGTCTATACGCGCGATCTTTTTAAGAGAGATTGATCGGTCTGAAAAATGCAATACCTTTTCCGAGATAGCCGCCTCAGCTTTTGGTTGAGAGCGGCTTTTTTCGGCTACATGGTTTTTGTGATGTTTAATTTTTGACTAAACTGTCACGGATTCTGAGCTAAAATAGGCGCTATACTTCTAATTTACAATTATAACGTTCATAATGTGCGGTATAATAAAAAAGAACTGAACGCAGGTGAAGCTATGTTAACGAGAAAACAATTTGAGATACTGAGGCTGATAGCGGAACGAGAGAACCTCCTGTCTCAGAGAATGATCGCCGGGATACTGGGATATTCTGTCGGAACCGTCAACAAGATACTGAAGGAGTTGAGCGGCTTAAACTGGCTTTCCTCCGGAAAGATCACGCAAATGGGGAGAGAGGCGCTTGAGCCTTACCGCGCAAAGCGAGCGATCTTCCTCGCGGCGGGAGTCGGCAGCCGCCTGATGCCCGTTACATTGAATACGCCGAAGCCTTTGGTGCGCGTGAACGGCGTGCGGATGCTCGATGGACTGATCGACGCGTGCCTTGCCGTCGGGATAGAGGAGATCTATGTGACCCGCGGCTATTTTGCTGAGCAGTTCGACCAGCTCCTCTTGAAGTACCCGATGATCAAGTTCATTGAAAATCCTGTGTTCAATGAAACGAACGACATCTCCTCCGCCTACTATGCGCGTCATTTGATGCAAAACGCCTATGTATTTGAATCCGATCTGATCCTCTACCGCCCCGAGCTGATCAAAAAGTATCATTACACCTCGGATTTCCTCGGCGTATATAAGGAGCGCTCCGACGACTGGTGCTTTGACGTCAGGGACGGCGTGATCACAGCGGAGAAGTACGGCGGCTTCAACTGCTACCAGATGATCGGTATCTCCTATTGGAGCGCGGAAGATGGCGCAAAGCTGGAGGAGCACATCGCTCAGGCGTATGAGCTTCCCGGCGGACGGGAAAGATACTGGGAGCAAGCGCCCTTGACGGTATTTCATGATCAATATCGTGTTGAGATCATCCCCTGTCAGGAGGGGGACGTCGCGGAAATCGACACCTATAAAGAACTGAAAGCCATAGACCCTGCATATGCGGCTTTTCAATAAATTCTAAGGAGAATTGTAATGGAAAAGAACGTTCAGCAAAACCCCACCTTAAAACGTCAGCTGAATCCGATGCACGTTTGGGCGATCGCCTTCGGCTGTATCATCGGCTGGGGCTCGTTTATCAACCCGGGAAAGAAATTCCTCCCGAACTCCGGCGTTGCCGGAACCGCGATCGCGATGGCGCTCGGCGCGCTCGTCATGATGATCATCGCGTTCAGCTATGCTTATATGGTTCCGAAGTATCCGAAGGCGGGCGGTGAGTTCACCTTCACGAAGGAATGCTTTGGCAAAACCACCGCCTATATCTGCGGCTGGTTCCTCGTAGCGGCATACCTGACCAACGTCCCGATGAATTCCACCGCGATCGGTCTAATCGTGGACGGTCTGGACGGCTCGGCAGATATCCTGAAATTCGGCTTTCATTATCAGATCGCCGGCTTTGACGTCTGGATGGGGGAGATGCTGCTTGCCTTCGGCATCCTGATCCTGTTCGGTGTGCTGAATATCCTTGGCGTGAAGAAGGCGGGCATCGTGCAGACCGTCCTTGCCGCTTTGCTTGCCGTATCGGTCATTACCTTGACGATCGCTGCGCTGGTCAGCAGCAAGGCTTCCTTCGATAATATCGCGCCGATCTGGGGCTTTGATAAGTCCGCGGCGATCGAGGCGGCAACTAACGGACAATATACCTCCGTCGATCAGTTTGCTCACAGCGGCTCGATGGGGATCGCCTCGGCTATCCTCGCGACCTTCGCGATCGCGCCGTGGGCGTTTGTCGGCTTTGATACGATCCCCCAGGCGGCGGAGGAGTTCAAGTTCTCCTATAAAAAGGTCAGCCTGATCATGCTGATCGCGATCATCTTCGGTTGCTTCGTCTATACCGCCAACAACACGATCGCGGCGGCGGCGCTGGAAAACTGGCCCGATCTGATCGTGGAATCCTCCTCCACTCCGTGGCTCTTATTAGAAGCGGCGAAGCGACTGCTCGGCGTCCCCGGTATGGTGCTCGTCGGTGTAGCGGTATCCTGCGCGGTGCTGTCGGGAATCATGGGCTTCTATCTCGCGTCCAGCCGTCTGATGTACTCCATGAGCCGTGACGGCTATCTTCCTGCTTTCTTCGGAAAGGTCGACGCTAAGCACGGCACGCCGAAGAACGCGATGATCTTCTGCATCATCATTTCTCTTGCCGGCCCGATCCTCGGTCGCGAGGCACTCGGATGGTTCGTGGATATGTCAGCGATCGGCGCGTCGATCGGCTACTTCTTCACCTGCGCGTCTACTTTGGTGACGATGAAGCGCTTCAAGGACGGCAGTATTTTCTTGAAAATCATGGCGGTCGTCGGCTTGATCTTCTCGCTTGGCTTCATGGTACTGCAATTGATTCCGATTCCCGGACTATCCGGCGTACATTTCGGAACGGAATCCTATATCATGCTCCTGGTATGGATCGCGCTCGGAATCATCTTCTATCTCTCACAGCGCCGTAAAATGAACGCGAAATAGTTGTTATATGATCAAACAATGACCATCCATACACCTCCATGTATGATTACCATAAAGCTACGGTTTGTTTAATCGTATTCTTGAGACAATGTTTCGTAGTAACTCTCAACGGTAGTTGGCGCGCTGTAGAGTGCGCTCAGCATATAGGACTTGATGTTTTTTATGGGCTTTTTGAGCTTTTTCAAGCAATCTAATACATAGGTGATATGATCGGGCTCCAGGCTCAGAAATCTGTCGGCGACAAGCTCTTTGGGAATTTTCTCTTTTCCGATCTTGCACAACTGATCCGAGGCCATGAGTGTATCAGTCAAGAGCATGATGATCCCATCTATTTGCGAACTGCCGAACCTTTTGATTAGTTCCGGCGTTGCCAGCTTAAATTCAAATTCCTCGCGTGCCGCGCGCGCGTCATCGATCAAATCTATCACATTTGTTTGATCTTTTCTTTGTTCTTCTTTTATTTGTAGCGTTCGATTTTCCGCGGTGGGGGAGACCGCCGTCGGATTATCCAATGACGGTTTTTCAACCTCCGGAGCATCATGAGATGTATCGGTTAACTGAACGTCGATCGGTTCCTCAAAGATCTCCCACTTGGACTTGCCGATCCGACCGTCGGAAGATCGAGTGCGAGATCTGAGCAGATATCCATTCTCTTCCAGTTCGTGCAGCGCCGAGGATAAAACGCCTTTTGTCATACCGGTGACCGCTTGCAGCCCTTCAGTTGAGTAAACCCAGCTATCCGGCAGGGAAAGCATGAATATCAGCAGATACTTTGCTTTTGAGGAGAGACGCATATCTCTGAGCAGGCTGTTGCTGATTTGTGTGAAATTTCCATTAGTTTTGTCTGATCTGTAAATTGCCATGATAATTACCTCCAGCCTAAAATGGCATAAAAAGAACCGGCTTATTATTTCTAATAAAGCCGGCTGTGAATAACCTATTTTGTTTTGAGATACCGATTTGGTGAATTGACTTGCCCTTACGGAACAATGCTGTCCTTGTTCAATAAAAAGTCGTAGATACTCATGACCAATACGCCCTCCTCTGTGTACCACGGAGCGGGGGCGTCCTTTGTAACGATGATCTTTTTGAAGTTATCGCTGATTCTCAGGAGCGAGCGCTGTTCCTGCTCCGTCTTTTCTGCTGTAGGCATCGCAAATGCGGATTGGATGTAATAGCGTTCGGTACCCTTGTTGCAAACGAAATCTATTTCCAGCTGCTTTCGCACGGATTTCCCATTATTATCACGCGTATTGAGCTGTACGATCCCGACGTCTACGTTATAACCTCTGGAACACAGTTCGTTGTAGATGATATTTTCCATCGTATGCGTTTCCTCAAGCTGGCGGAAGTTGATGCGGGCGTTACGCAGGCCGATATCGGTGAAGTAGTATTTCAGCGGCGTATCAATATACTTTCGTCCGCGGATGTCATAGCGGTGAACCGCGCTGATCAGAAATGCGTCGCTCAGGTATTCCAGATAATTACTGACGGTGTTGGGACTGATATTGACCTGCTTGACGCTTTTGAATGTTGCCGAGAGTTTCCGCGGATTGGTCAGAGATCCGATACCGGAGGAGAGGATATTCAGTAGCTCCTCCAGCTCCGAGCGGTTACGCACCTTATGCCGCCCGACGATATCGCTAATGTATGTTTTATCCAGCAGAACCTTCAGAAGCTCGATCTTCTGCTCAACAGTCGGCAGGAGCACGACCGGGGGAAGTCCTCCGTAGAGCATATACTCGTTCCAAGCGTCATAGCGGTTTCCGCCATAGTTTTCCATGAACTCACAGAAGCGCAGGGGACCGATATGCAGCTCATCGCCTCGACCGCGAAATTCCGTGATGATATCCTTTGAGAGGAACTTTGCATTGCTGCCTGTGACATATACGTCCACGTTGCCCATCCGAAGCAAGCCATTGAGTACGGCTTCAAACTCGCCGAGCAGCTGAACCTCGTCAAAGAGGATATAGTACATCCCGCTGTCGGTGATCAGGCTTTTGATATACGGGTACAATACCTCCGGGTCGCGGAAGCGTTTATTCTCAAAAGAGTCAAAGCTCATTTCAATGATGTGATCCTCAGGGACGCCCTCGGATAATAAGTGCGCCTTGAACAGCGTAAACAGCAGATACGATTTGCCGCACCTGCGGATGCCGGTGATGACCTTGATCAGCCCGTTATGTTTTTTTAGAATCAACTTGTTCATCCATATTTCGCGCTTGAATTCCATGAGATTCACTCCTGTTGAATATTTTTGTCGCAATACGCATTTTTGATCTATACTAAGTATAATGCGAATCTTTCGCTCTGTCAACCACCATAGAATATTTTTGCCGCAATACGCAAAAATATTCAGTAAAATAGAGCCGCTATTTCTGATAAAGGCGACTCTGAAAAGTCAATATGTACACTGAAATGAAGTTAAGCAGACATCGAAATTTTTTCATTTTTTTAAGATGGTTTTGAACCTCTTCTTCCGGCGACGTGACGCTCCATGTACCTCGTCTGAAAGGCGTGAGCTTTGAAACAGCGATCATCGAAAGATATCGCCGCAGAGAAAGCAGTATCGAAGAGACGCTGACTTACTGTGACTTTCCATCGGAGCACTGGACGCGGATTCGGACGAACAACGTCATCGAAAGGCTGAACAGGGAGATCCGCAGACGTACAAGAGTTGTCGGTTGTTTTCCGGACGGCAACTCGGCGCTGATGCTCGTTTGTGCCCGTCTCAGACACGTTGCCGGCACTCAGTGGGGCAACAAAAAGTATATGAACATGAAGCATTTGGAGGCGTTATTGGACGACGCTTTCCTTGCCGGTTGATCTTCATTCACAGATCCTGCAATCTTTTTTGCGCATAATTCTTGACAGTACCGCTTCTGCGGGAGGATTCCGGGATCTCGTCTGTCATACGCTTCTCCTGACAATCCCGCGTCTGCCAACAATTATTTTTCCTCTGAAAATACAAAAAGCCCGAGTAAATCGGGCTTTTTGAGCTTGGTGCCAACGACGTAGACATTTACATCTCGCAGGCTCTCTTGACGAATGACTAAATAATCACTCAAGCTTAATTATAATTTATCATATAATCTATTATTTATCAAGACTATTTATACAACTTTCTTTAAAACTGGAATCTTACTAAGTATAAAAGAAATTAAGTATGACAAAACAACTGATACTATAAATACTACAGGAATATTAATTAAAGCGAAATCAATATTGACTATTTTTATAATCCTATACATAATTGTTTCAATTAAAACATGTATAGCATATATTCCTAAACTATATTTCGAAATGGAATTTATAAGATTATTAGTATGCATATTTTTAAATTTATCTTTTATAATTACAAAAACTGCTACTGCTTGAAATAAAACATTAATATATAAATTTCCATGCATTTGCAAAGCTTTTCCTGTAGTATTTGAAAGTATATATGTTCCCATAATAGTTATCAGTACGCCAAATAGACCCAATATATATATTATTCTTTTATTCTTAAGTTCATAATTATTAATATACCAACCTAAAATAAAATATGTTGTAAAACCACCTACATATTTTAATGATAAGTTATTTTCTATAATATCATTTATATGTTCAAATAAATTACTATAGTTACTTCCTATACTAATGATTTGTGGAATTATATATGTAAAAATTATAGATAAAATAATAAAATACTCCACATATTTTTTATTAGCATCATTTACCCATAATCGTAACAATGGAACTATAAGATATAGTCCAATTATCAAATAAACAAACCATAAATGATAATATCCCTTAATTAAAGAACCTATAATCTTAATGATATCAATAGATTCATGTTTTATTATTGAACCTACTATATTAAATATAAAACAATACAAAACCGACCAAAAAACAAAAAAAACAATCATTCTTATTATATGGTTAATTATTTTTTGAGTTGAAAATTGATAGTTCTTATCAAGCATTAAAGCTCCTGATATCATAATAAATAATGGAACTCCTATTCTTGCTAATCCATTAAATATATTACTTACCCAAAAATTAAACGAACCAATATCTTTAACAACATACTGTGCACTAGAATGAATCATAATTACTGAAAAGCAAGCTATTACCCTTAAGACATCTATGTAAACTATTCTATTACTTTTTGTCATTTTATTTTCCTCCTCAATTAAACTATATTATATAATATTTTGACAATATTTCAATAATTTTTAAGAATTTTGTTAAATATAAATCAATTCATTACAAATTCTTTCTTCAGCTTGATTTTTAATAGTATTCATAGTTCCACCCCAATAAAGCATATCTGTATTTTTTATTTCTTCGGTTAAATCACTATTATCTTTTAGTTGTTTATCGTATCGGCAAATGCCTATAGAAAGATTCTGAAAGCTCAATGATCAACTTGATAGGGGATGCCCGGTTCGTGAACTCAAGCGGTCAAAAAACGGACAAATCTGAATATTTCCAGTGAGTCTAAATCTATTCGTTCTTTGTTCAAAAAAGCAGAAAAAGTCTGGAAAAATGAAAAAATCTAAAAATTTTTTAGTATCGCATAGGAAAGCCATTTTTGAGGATATAAATCAAGCTTTTTTATAAAAAAACTTGACAAATTTGGCGAAATAGGGGTATAATGAGTATCAAGATGGATAAGTATACAAAGATGGCAGGTTTTTAACCTGCTTTTTTTACTGCCTTCTTTTTGAAAATAATACTTCCGCAAATTGCAATAGCAAGTTGCAATTTGCGTTTATTTAAAATTGAATAGTTTATTGATATCTTGTCACTTGGTGACGGATGATTTGTCAGTGGGCTGGTGTAAAACATTTTGTTTTTACAACAGCCCTTTTTGCATTTGTGAAGCCGATGCGCTTTACCGGTCATGTGCCGGTAATGATCGTATCGGCTTTTTTAATTGAAAAAAATTGTTACTCGGAGGCTTTGAGCCTCTGTATTTCGGTTTGATACCGATCTGAAAACTGAATATTGAATGCTTTGGTTGAGCATAGAGCTAAGTACATTAATCGCTTCATCTTTTCGTAGATGAAAACCGATCTTGTGCAGCCTTTCAATAATATGCCCGATTATCGCTGATGGGACCGGCTGCATAATGCCGGCGGCCTTGCTATGTCCTTGCCCTAACTCACTTTGGCGGAAAGGACATGTTTATGCGTTTCTTCTGGTGGCTTTGTTACGCCGCAAAGTATCCGTGATCTCCTTGTTTTGATTTGAGAACACATCAAAATTTAAAGGAGATTATTCTATGAAAAGATATTATATCGAAGTAACAGACAGAGAGTTTTGCGACGAGAAAAAACACTACTCTATAGACGGAAAGCGTGCCTTTGTTGAACTTTCGGGTAAGGAAGCGTATGACTACCTGGCAGAGCACAAGGACTTACGCTTCTACGAGACGAGTACTGCCGAAGAATTCGGTAATACCGTGTTCGTTGAGGTACCGAAGCATCAGATCAAGAATGCTGAAGCGTGGAAGAACCATGAGAACTATGTCAAGAGGACGATGAGGGAGTGTGGGCGCGAGGTCGTCAGCTTATCTCGTCCTATCACCGAAGACGGTGATTTTACTTTGGAAGATATCACCGGCAATTCTGACGAGTCCGTCGAAGATAAGGTGATTCGTAATCTTGATCTCGAGATTTTGCACCGCGCCTTGCATTCGCTGAGCAAGGAAGAATATCGCATTATCGAATGTTTGTATCTGGCGGATGAGACCATGACGGAAAGAGCCTTGGCGCAAGTCTTAGGAAAGTCGCAGCCGTACATTCATCGACTCAAAATGAAGATTTTCGATAAAATCAGAAAGTTTTTTTGATTTTTCGGTTATTAATTAAGAATTATTTCACCTATAGGAGGTAGAGAGACGAAAACGGAGAGGGCATGCTGAAAAACCGCCCTCTCCGAAAAACAAACGGTCGCTCAATCGAATTGCAAGGAGAATCAGATCATGTCAGTACACAGAACGGACAAATCCAAGGGGGATTACACCCCGATGAGCAATCACCATTTGAGAGATATTAACCTTTCTTTGAAAGCAAAGGGGCTTCTGTCCTTGATGCTGTCGCTGCCCGAAAACTGGAACTTTTTCGCAAAAGGCTTAGCGACGCTATGTCATGAGGGTAGGGATTCGGTCGAATCCGGACTCAAGGAGCTTGAAAGGGAAGGTTATCTTCTCCGTCAGAGGATCCGTTCACCCAACGGATGCTTTAGCAACATTCAATATGAGATCTATGAAGAGCCACTCCCAAAAGACAAAAGGTCAGCTCAACCAAAGCCGGGAAAGTCGGAACAGGACTTATCGAAGGAGGATGTACCTGTATCGATGAATCAGACACAATTAAGTATAGAAAAACAAACAACTGATAAAGAAAAAGAAGAACAGAACGACGCATACCTGTGGCGCATTAGGATCGAGAACAATATCGACTATGATAATATGGCCCAAAGGTATGGAGAGAGTACCATCGACCATCTTGTTGAGTTGATGTTGGAGGTCATTGTTTCGGAAAGTCCCTATTGCTATATTGCAAAAGAAATGCTGCCCAGAGAGATCGTGAGGTCAAGAATGCTCAAGATCAACTCGGATCATATAGAATATGTTCTGGATGAGGTTGCCCATACATCGAAAAAGATCGGTAACGCTAAAGCGTATGTGCTGGCTGCCTTGTTCAATGCTCCGGTCAATATGGACAATCATGACCAATTTGAGATCAACAAAGACTTTCGGTAAGCGGATATCTACAGTCACCCTAATCATATAGTTCGTCATCGGGTCGCGGTCTCAACTGCCGCAAGGAGGCTGCGACCTATACCAAAAAAAGGAGGATTTACACAATGGTTAACATCGAGGAATGTATTAATAGCTTAAGAATTAAGGCTCTGGATCACAGCCTTGCTTTCCAAAAACTCGCGTCTTGCTATAGAGAAGGTGAGTATGTCAAGCTCTTGGAAGCGGGGGAGAACGCTATACGTTATACCGTGGAGCTTTACCGGCTCTATCGGGAGTTGTTGCTCTCGCTCTATGAGGTTATGCCTTCGGTTCCGAAGTCCCTGAATGTAAATGAGTTCTGCCGGGATTTGCTCGGCGTATCAGTTGAAAGGACAAAGGAATTCGAATTCCCTGTTTATAAGATCACTCTGCCGGTTCTATTACCGAACAAACGTAAAAGGAAAGTCGAGCGCAACATTGTTATTACTGACTCTGTTAGTGTTGCTGTCAGTCGGTTTTGTAACGAGTATCACATTACTCCTTTTACTCATGCGACAGTTGTTATCTTGTCGATTCATCAAAAGGGCGGCATTACCATTGATAATGATAATCTGGACAGCGCGGTCGTTATGAACTCACTCAACGGAAAATTTATACGTGATGATCGACCCGAAGTATGCAATACGATGTACTACTCAAAGGTTTCGGAAAAAGCTATAACAGAGATCTTTGTAGTTGACAGCGATCACGATATCGAAGTGTTGTCTTTGATCAAATCAACGTGTCACAAATAGATACAGCGCATCTGTCACAAACAGAGGATATTTAAGTTTTTGTTTGTGATATCTCTGATGAATGACAAAATCCGCTGTTGAAGCGGCTTGAGAGTAGGCGGGTCTGATGATTATGCGGCACCTTTTAAGGTACAATACATAAAAGCATTAATCCGGTTTGCCACAAGAAACAAAATACGAAAGGAGCAGCCGACATGACATTTGTTTCAAAGAACGAAGGAAATACCAAGTTCAAAGTAGATATGAGTGAGGGTAAATACAGATCCAGACGGGATGGTTTACTCAACATTTTATTTCATGCAACCGAATTACCCAATCATCTATACAGGCAGATGAATCTTTCCTATGATTATTATAGAAAGCTTATTTCCAATCTTCATCAGCTCGGTCTCATCAAGCGCGTCAGCCAAGACGGTATGGCGGGCTACCAATTAACATTGAAGGGCAAGCGACTCACAACTTCGGAGCTCCGTTATGTAAAGTATCAGGACTGTGTGGAAGAAGAATCCGACCGCCATTATTCAGCGAAGCGCCGCAAGAGAAAGCGAGCGTTTGCCTATATATACGCGCTGCTTGATCGCGTGGGGGTGCCATATGAGCTATTTGTCAAACCATACATCGAGGACGTTGATGTGAACGGTAAAGATATCTATTTCTACACCGCGTTGGAGTTCAAACGTATGATCAACATAGAATCCGCGCCGTTCCAAGGCAGCAAGCTGCTCGGCTTTTTGATCGGTCGCAGGAGGGTTATTTCGATTTTTAGGACGGATTTCCGGATGCCTGTTTTTGGCAGACATGAGGAATTGATCCCCGAATATGTAAGACGGTATTTTTCCGTTCCCCTCACTACAGCGGTTATGATTTGTAACTCCGATTTTTCAGCCGCCAATCTCTTTGCCGAGATCATAGATGGCAACAGCTATGATAAAAAGAGCGTGAATACTGCCGGGTATAAAAACTTCTATGTCCTGCCGAGCGATGACAGCTTCATTAGTCATCTGAACGATCTGTATATCGACCATAGTGAAACAGAACAGAGATTGATCGAGCAATATAGGATCAACACTTCGGACAAGGATACTAACGGCAGGCTCCGTTTCCTCTTTGGCACAGGATTCATGGATGATGATCCCATCTTGATCTGCGCGGGAAACGTAAACGCGGTGAAATTGAAATACTTTGTGCTCAACGCAGGGCATAACAGCAAGATGAGTTATATAGTCTGCAAGCACAGGGATCTTTCTGTGTTACAGAAGGTCACGGAGGACTACCCGATCAAGGTGCTCACGATTGATTAAATACGTTAATTTTGCCAAAACTATTGTCGAATACCACAAAGCAGGTGATCAGATGAACAACAATGAGAATAACGCGCAAGGAGCGATTGCTGCACCGATTTCAAAGCAGGAGGTCAGCGCTCATAACGATAAGAGCGTATCAATTGTTCCGAGCCCCCGAACCATGGAGATCGGTGACACGACCGTTCGCCTCAGTTTCAGCGAGAGCGGCGATTTCAACACACGACTCGCGAGTGCTTTTAACTCTATGCTGAAATGAGTTTACCAATTTTTTCCGTTTGCTATTGAAGCGGCAGTATGGTATACTTGAATCGGATTCAGGATGGTATACTGCCGCAACGAGGGGACTTTTGGTCACTCGTACAAATGAAAGTTCAGGAGGTATACCATGAGATATGATACTTATGAGCAGCCTGAGCAGGTGTTACGTACCTATAAGGCTGCCCTTTATATTCGACTGTCCCGTGAGGACGGCGACAAACCCGAGTCCGATTCGGTTGTCAACCAGAAGCGGATCCTCGACAACTTTATTACCGCTCAGCCGGATATCGGACTGGTCGATTACTATGTTGACGACGGCTATTCCGGCGCGACCTTTGACCGTCCGGCTTTCCTGAATATGATGGCGGATATCTATGCCGGAAAAATCGACTGCGTGATCGTTAAAGATAGCTCCCGCTTCGGCAGAAACGCTTCCGAGAGCGGTCGATTCATCGGCGAGATTTTTCCGAGGTTACAGGTACGATTTATTGCTGTGAACGACCTGATCGATTCGGGAAAGAGTCAAAGCATCGCGAGCGACTTCCTCAATGTAGGTTTCCGAGGACTCTTGAACGAATACTATTTAGCCGCGAATTCAGAGTCGATCCGTTCAACGTTGAACATGGAACGCAGGAAAGGCGAGTTCATCGGCTCTTTCGCAAAATTCGGATATCAAAAAGACCCGACCGATCGCCACAAGCTCTTGATCGACGAGCCTGCCGCCGAAATCGTGCGGATGATCTACAGCCTTTACTTGAGCGGTGTCGGCATCCGCGGGATCGTGCGCCGGCTCAACGAGCGCGGTATCCCGAATCCCTCGACCTACAAGAGAATGCAGGGGTTGAATTTCAAGGCTCGCACCGTCGGCGATTCAAGCCTGTGGTGTGACAAGACCGTGCGTCGTATCCTTTGTGACGAGATGTATATCGGTACGATGGTGCAAGGCAAAAATAAAAAGATCAACTATAAGAGTAAAGCGATCCGCAGTTGTGTACCCGACGAGTGGATACGGGTAGAGGGAACGCACGAGCCGATCATCAGCAAGGACAATTTTGACCGTGTACAGAAGATGCTGAACACGGGTGTCAAAGGCACCGTACAAAGCGGGAATATCGACCTGTTTGCGGGGCTTCTGAAATGTGCCGGCTGCGGTCATGCACTGATCAAAAAGACAAATCATAATTCTGACAAGACTTATGTTTATTATCGCTGTTCGACGCATTGTAAGTGCAAGACCGCCTGCTCCGCGCACACCATCCGATATGAGCGGCTGTACTACTGCGTGCTGTACTGCATCAGGCAGATGGTAGACGCCGCGGTGAACGCCGACGAGGTGATTCATCGGATGGAAGAGAATCGGGTAAAGGACTTGGATGAGGGTCTGAATAAACAGCTCGATAAGCAGGAGCAGGAATTGGAGAAGGTCCTGCAGAGGATGGCGGATCTCTACCCCGACTTCAAGGACGGCACGATCAACGCCGATCAGTATCGGATCATGAAGGAAAAGTACGAGCAGGCGCAGAAAGATCTGACCAAAAGCATCGAAAAACTTAAAGAATCCCTCGACCGGTCGGATGGTGATCATGTCGCGACCAACGACTTTATCGAACATTTCAAGAAACACGGCAATATCAAGAGCCTCACCCGCCCGATCCTGACAGAGCTGATCGACAGGATCGTTGTCCACATGGACGGAACGCTGGATATCACCTTCAACTTCTGCGATACCTTTGCGGATTTACAGGCTCAGACTCGGAAAAAGTCAGCGTAAACATAATAATGCACATTTCGAAGATCACCCGTCGCGACAGTCGCCGTGAGGGGTGATCTTCATTTTTGCTATAGTATCCAGAAAGTATATACTTTTTCTTGATGATATGGGATTATATTACTTACCGTCAAGAAAACGATTCGGAAGGATGAACCGATCTGTAGGATTATTGTGCGATTTGATGTTCAAGTTTGTATGTCTTTTTCGGTGAGTATTATCCTAGAAATAATTGCTAATATGCATTGACATTATACTCCTGCGGGAGTATAATGAAGTTGTAAAAGAAACTACTCCTCTGGGAGTAGTCAGAGAAAAGAGGTAACAGGATGATTCAGCGCATTTATCATGGTTCAAAGGACATCATTGAAAAGCCGAAGTTTGGCTACGGCAAGCGTTATAACGACTACGGTCTCGGCTTCTACTGTACCGATTCCATCGAGATGGCTAAAGAATGGGGCGTGTCTTTAGACCGCGACGGTTTCGCCAATATCTATGACATTGAGATGGAAGGCTTGAGCGTGCTTGATCTGAACAACGATGACTACTGCATCCTCCATTGGCTGGCGGTTCTGCTGGAGAATCGTGAGTTTGACGTCCCGTCCGGACTTGCCTTGGAAGCGAAGGAATACATCTTGAATAACTTCCTGATCGACTATTCAAAGGCAGATATCATGATCGGTTACCGCGCCGATGACAGCTATTTTTCCTTTGCGCAGGATTTCATCAACGGCACGATCTCCTACCGTCAGCTCAATAACGCGATGCACCTGGGCAAGCTGGGTCAGCAGATCGTCCTCAAGAGTAAAGAGGCATTCAAGCGCATACACTATGTCGGGAATGAGGTCGCTCTGCACAGCGAGTGGTACGCGAAAAAACAGCTTCGTGATAAAACCGCGCAGCGCGAATACTTCAATACGGAACGTAACAAACGACAAAGGGGTGATCTGTATATCACCACGATTTTGGATGAGGAGATGAAACCGCATGATCCACGCTTACGATAAGGTTTACCTTGAGAAAGCAAGAACGGCGCTGGGCAGGATGCTGGATTTCGCTGTATACGATCTTCATCTTGACTTGACGGAGTTTTGGAAACGGTTTCTGGACAGCGACGTTTGTAAACGGTTTGAGCAAGGCGATTCCTCGCTTCTGGCAGGTATGTCAGGAATCGAAATGGCGTATGCTGTCATCGGTGACACATCCGAACGTGTTCAGCCAAAGCCCTCTATGGATCGCTCCGAAGAATACTGGCTCGGCTGGGCGCTTGCGTACTACCAGTGGAATACAGGCATACCGTTTCGCGAGATTTTTGATGCGGAAGACATCATGAAGATCAAGGCGCTGTATTCTCCCTACCACGAAATGGATATCCGGCACTTCTGCGATCTGCTCGATGAAAGATACCTGAGCAACAGAACGACCAAGCTGAAGCAATACCGTCAGCGGGCGGGGCTGAGCCAGTCTCAGCTTGCCGAGGAGAGCGGCGTCCCGCTGAGAACGATCCAGCAGTATGAGCAGCGCCAGAAGAACATCAACATGGCGCGGGCTGAGTATGTAATCAAGCTGGCAAAGGCGCTGTATTGCGAACCCGAGGAGCTTCTGGAAAAAGTGGTTTCTTCAAAGCGGGTATAGTTTTTAGTTGATAACCGGGAAGAATCTTTATGATAAACCAAAACCATCTTACGATAGACTTCATTGGCTGTTATGCTTAATTGTTTTTTGGATGGATTGTTTGAAATTGCGCAGAACGAAGAAGAGCGCAGAATCTTTTCTAAAAATTTTATCGATATGGTCACGCAGTTTGAAGATTTCTTGTTCCAAAAACGAAAACGCAGAGGATAGGGAAAAGCTCTTTTATACACCTCCCGAGTTGATGCGCACAGAGAAAGGAAAAGAGTATTATCAAGGTGAGTTTGAGGCATTGATGGAGTTGAATGATATACTGGAAAAATACACTGAAACGCTTCTCAAAATCGAAGGGGAATGGATAGATTACCAGACGTTGCCCGAAAAGATATTTGACGTTGAATCGTAATAAAATTTAAAAGGGCACTGGAATTTAATTAACCAGTGCCCTTTAAATTCTTGATATATAACAGCTTTTATTTTTCATGCTGCGGTCGCAAACACTATAAAAGCGCTACTGCTTCGCTAACCAGTTACCGACATCAATAATCTGTATACCTTCATATTGATAGGTGTCATGATGTGTTCTTGCAATCAGGATCTTTGGATATGCATCCTTAATATTCAGTAACGGATCAACCTCTCTTTGGAATGTATCTGGGCTACTGATATTATCGGATACTTGAATATACATTTTTTCATCACGTTTTATCGCCACAAAATCTATTTCTTTCTTATACAATACGCCAACATAGACCTCATATTTTCTTCGCAGCAGCTCTATAGCAACGATGTTTTCCAAAATTCTGCCGTAATCAAGATTTTTTGTTCCGAGCTTAGCATAGCGGAAGGTATGATCACTCAGATAATACTTGTCGTTTGAACTCAGATATTTCTTTCCTTTGATATCGTATCGTCTGATTTTGTAGAAGGCAAATGCGTTACAGAGATACTCAAGATAATTCGATACTGTTTTATGATTGATCTTATCTTGATTATTCGTAAGTGCTTGTGCAATATTGCGTGCAGAAGATAGATTTGAGATATTATCCATTAGGAAATCAACAATTCTATCCATCAAAACAGGGTTTCTGATTTTATACTTTTGACGAATGTCGCGTAGAATCAAGGTGTTAAAAACATCCTCAATATAATCGTATTTCGCTTCTCTGTCACGATAGAGGTAAGAGCCCGCCATACCGCCTTCCGTGATATATCGGTCAAATGCCGAATAATGATCGTTTAAATCATAATAAGTCAGGAACTCTTTGAAAGAGAACGGGTACACCTTGATTTCAAAGGTACGTCCTGTGAACAAAGTTGCTAAATCTGAGCTGAGCAGAAAGGCATTTGAACCGGTAATGTAAATATCGTACTGTTCAGAAGCGTGCAGGCTATTGATTGTCAATTCAAAGTCGGGACACATCTGGATCTCATCTATTAAGATATAGTTTTCAGCGCCGGAGATATACTTGTTTTGTATATACTCATTGAGGGTATGGTATTCTTTTAATTGTTCAAATTCACTGAGATTGTAATTAATATGAATGATATTGGCGTTTTCATATTCTTTTTCAAGATATGTCCTGAAGGCTTCTAAAAGCTTTGATTTACCGGATCGACGTACGCCTGTGATTACTTTGATATCTGGTGTTCCGATTACATTTTTTAGTTTATCTAAATACATTGTACGCTCTATCAGTTTCATACTTTTCACCTCGATGTTAGTATAACAAGATTATTTCCCAAAATCAATATTTTTTTAATTTTGGGAAATAAATATAATTTAAATATTATATTGTTTAATAAAACAAAAGCGGAAAATGATATGGAACTATATCGCAGAATAGCTCTAAAACATCCGGAATTAAGCTGTTTCGCATTTTTTCGGAGCGTTCGATTTGATTTGTGTGGAAATATCCTGCGGCAGTCAGCGCTTTGTCATCAGAAATATCTTGCAGCTCGGAGAGCAACTCAGCAATTACTTCAGCGACGTCTTCGGGAGCAGCGCCGCTTTCATAAATGTTCTTTAAATGCTTATTTACAACGCTTCTGTCAATATCAAACAATTCGGAAATCGCCTTTTGTGTCAGCCAAACAGTACCGTTCTGCACACGGACTTCGATTCCTTCCTCGTGAGCGTCTTTTGTGAAAACGAGAAAGTCAACTGTGCTATTACGGATTTGTATCTTCTTATCATCTTGCTTCATATCTTATTCCTCGGTTTCGTCTGGTTTATTCTTCGCCCTGTTCTTATACACGTTATACTGATACTTGCATCGTGGACTACAAAACACAGCGCTTGGTCGAATTGCTATAAAGAATTTAGAGCATTTCTTGCATACCCTCATAGGATTGTATTTGTCGGTCAGCATGTAGAAAAACATCATCTGAATACCGAGCAGGAGCGAATGGAAATCCCATACAAGCGTCGGTTGTTCAAGCAAAATAATATATTACCAATATACTAACTGCCTTTGCTACCGCCAAGGGCTTTTTCTATAAATAACTTTTGTTCCATCGTGAGAGGTTTTGCTCCAACATCGCTTGACAAAAACTCTTCTTGACAAGCTTTTCTGTTGAGTAGAATTATCATTAGAGGGTTTCACAGAACCTTTGCAGAAGAAGCAATTTATGTTCAGTTCCTCCTTGCAATAATATTACTGTACTATTTGATTCATAGATAATCGATAGTATTTTGATATTTCAGTCACAGCTTCTCCCACCAGTAAGGCTCAAAGGTGAGCTTCCCGTTCGCCGCCTTCTGCGCAACTTTGATCTGATCAGCAAGCAGGTCGTTTTTATCGGCATTGTCCTTCGGTATCGGGTACGCTTCATCCAACCGCACGATCGCGTAGGCGGGGCGGTTATGTTGGGTGATAATGGCGGGGGAGAGGTCGCGGGCGATCTTCAACGCTTCTTTGAGTTGTTCTTTCAGCTTTTCGACAGGGAAAAGGATCTTTGAGTTGATGGTGAGTTTCGTTTCGGGCATGGTGCATTTCCTTTCTGAGTATGTTTTTCCGAGGGTGCGGAAATGCACCTCCTTTCGCATGGATTTTGGATTCAAGATGGTATTTTTGTGCCTATTTTGCTCCGCAGCCCTCGGATTTGTTCCCAGTATACCACTAACACCTGCTGCGGCGGACACCATTTACCGGTATCTGAAGGCGACGGGGACTGAGCCGGAGGATTATGACGCGATCTTTACGGGTGATCTGGGACGGATCGGCAGCGAGCTCTTATATGATCTGATGAGGGAGAAGGGGGTCGAGCTTGAACCAAAGCATCGGGACTGCGGTGTAATGATCTTTGACGAGGAGCAGGATGTACACGCCGGCGGCTCTGGATGCGGATGCTGTGCCTCGGTGCTGTGCGGTCATATCCTGAGGAATATGTGCCGGCGACAGTATCATAATATCCTGTTCACGGCTACCGGAGCGCTGCTCAGTCCGACGACCGTTTTGCAAAAGCAGACGATACCGTCGATAGCCCATCTGGTCAATATCAGAATATAAAAAGCAAGATACCTCGTAAGCCTGAGAAGAGTACAGCTCCCGTGGCTGAATGTATCGGCGCAAAAACCCTCCTGCGGCAGTTTATCGTTCTGCTGCAGGAGGGTTTTAAATGTGTAGCTTAGCATGTGCAAAAGCTGTGCTTTTATCTCAGGCTATCTATTGAAAGTGTTATATCATGATTCTTTGCGATATGCGCCGCTCTTTGCGGATACGATATAGGCAGCGTCCAGTACGTCGGTGGGATCTTCGCCGTCGAGCCGGTTGATCATTTCCATATCTTCTCTCCGGACCTCCGATACGGGCTTACCGGCAGGATAATAGAAGAATACTGCGCCGTCGAGTATATCTTCGCCGACAAGCTTGAATGCATAGACGTTATCCTCTTTATCCGTAAGTTCCGTGATAGTACAGGTAGAGGTGTTTTTGTTTCCCGTCATACGACCGAGCGATGTAGTGGTCAGCTGCTCACCATCAATGTCGACGGAGAACAGATCTGTACCGCCCATAGAGACATAACTGGCGGTGTAATGACCTGCGATCTCGGAGAGCATATCTGCTTGTGAAACGCCGGTTTGTGCCGGTTGCTCAGGAGTCTCTGCGGATGAGGATTCGGCTGTAGACTGATTCTTGAGGAAGGTGATCGCTTCGTCGTAGGTCATCGCTTCATTCTTCTTCTCATCCATAGCGAGAGTGATCTTGTCCCCTAAGTTCACTCCTGCCGTGCCCTTGATCAGTACATGAGTCGTCTTGGCGATCAGAGCGTCACAGCCGTTATTATATGCGTCGATAGAAGTATCCTTCTCGTCAACACGGATGTCGACGTTTCCGTTTGTATCATCTCTGTAGTACAGCGCCTCGGTCTTGCTTAAGGAGTTACCGTCGGGAACATAATGATCGGTTGTATAAGATTCGAAGTCATCGCCTATGGTATGGTGCAGGAAGAATCCCTTTTCGCCGTCGGCGGTAAAGACCGAGTAACATGTGCCGGCGGCTGAGAAAACATCAACTTTGTTCTCTACCAAAGCCGTGCTGACTGTACCGTTGTTGAAAGAATATACCGATAGATCACCCTGAAAGCTGCTGGATGCTTCCATAACGAGCATTTCCGGTGCGGAATCGCCGCAGACATCCGCGAAGGCGATCGGGCGGGGCTCTGTGGAACTGCCCAGCTGCCAGCCATAGTTGCGAATGGCGGATTCGCGTCCCTCAAGCACCTCCAGATAGCTTGCGTACGCTGCGGAGTAATCCGGCTCGGTGGGCGCTTCTGTCGGCGCTTCGGTAGGAGCCTCGGTCTCAGCTGTTTGAGCTTGTGTAGGAACAGCGCTTCCCGCGGGCGTGTTGTTCAGCAGTTGGGAGATACCGAATACCGCTCCGCCGATCAGGGCGATACCGGCGATCGCGCCGATCGCGATCTTTGCGCCGAGCGACATCCCGACCTTGGCTGCGGTCGCGCCTGCCATATTGGCTGCTGCTGTACCCTGCGCGGCGCCTGCCGCAGCAGCCAGCCCCATGATGTGCTGATTGATTCCGTTCCAGATGCGCATCGCGGTCTCGGGCAGCATAGACTGTGAACGGGTGAGGTTGGTGAACAGTGTTCCGAACGGAAGCAATACCGCGCCGTAGAACTTGTCTCCGGACTCGCGCTCGCGCTCCTCGATCTCGGTCTTGATATGTTCCTTTGCGTATCGGATACGGGACTTGACCGTATTCTCGGAACAGTCCATCACCTCCGCAATCTCGGCGATGGACATATTATTATAGATCTGCAGCATCAGCGCCTGACGCTGTACAGTGGGCAGATCGTCGATGATTTCTCTGAGTCGCTGAGAGAGATCAGCCTGCTCCGCGTACTGATACGGCAGCATGAAATCATCTTCGATACGTTCTGCCAAGGCGCCGTTTTCTTCATCATCCATAGAGATCTCTCCTTTGCGCTTGCGCAGGATAGCGTTACTCTCATTGATCGCGATACGCTGGATCCAAGTGTTGAACGCACTGTTGTTGTTAAGCGTTTGCAGCTTTTCGTAAACCTGGATGAAGGTCTGCTGCGTTGCGTCCTCGGCGTCCTGCGCGTTTTTCAATGTTGACATCGATAAGGCGTAGATCTTGTCCTTATACATTTGATAGAGGTGTTCAAAGGCGGCAATATTACCAAGCTTAGCCGCTCCGATCAGATCGATTGTGTACTTATCCATTTCCGTTCTCCTTTGTGTTTTTCGCTTTTTGAAGCTTGTCTCTCAACTTCTGTCATATAGATGGAATGAATCAGGAAAAAGTTTTATACTTTTCGAAATTTTTAAAAATTTTTCTGCCTTAGGATCACCTCGCGCAAAATGACGATGAAGACGCTTTAATCATATTCCGATCATTGAGCTCATATAGTATACCATACTATAATAAGGAGCGCAAGAAATGGAATATCATCTGACTAAGAAAAACCTGTCCCGCCGCAGGGATGTGCTGCACACGGCGGCGGAGCAGCCGGTAGACTTTGAACTGACCCTGCCCGATTACTGCCCCGATATCGAGCGGATCCTGTCCTGCACGCTGATCCCGAAGGTGTACCTGTCGAATGTAGGCGGAGACAGACTGAATGTCGAGGGCGGCTCGTGCGTGAGGGTGATCTATGTCGACGGAGATCAGGGAACGGTACGTTCGTATGAGTATACGCAGCCGTTTTCAGAAAGCATCCCTCTGGGAGAGAGCGTCAACGACTGCGCCGTGTATGTAGAAGCGAAGCCCGAGTACATAAACTGTCGTGCATTGAGCCCGCGTAAGCTCAGCCTGCACGGGGCGTTCTCCCTGTGCGCGGTTGTAGCGGTCTGTGACAGTGCCGAATACAGCACCTGTGAAGCGGAAGAGGATTTACAGATGAAGGGTGTGGCGTTAGCGGCGTCGTCCCTGTGCGGGCTGTGTACCGAGAACTTTAATGTTCAGGAGGATATCACCGCGGGTGCAAAGGACGGGATCGCTTCGCTGCTCTCTCACCGTCTGTCCGCGCGTATCACGGAGCTTAAGGCGATCCATAACAAGATCATGCTGACGGGAGAACTCAAGCTGGACATCCTTTATCTGAGCAACGGCGAGCAGCGGGAGATACAATGCCTGTCCTACAGTATCCCGCTGTCGCGGGTGATCGACTGTGAGGGAGCGGGGGAGGACGCCGTGATCGACGGCGAACTCTCCGTCATGAGCGAGGAGCTGAGATTGAGCGATGACGCGCTGGACGGCTCTCAGGTGTTGGGGCTGGACGCGCGGCTGTCCTTCAGCGCTTTGTGCTATCGTACTCAGGAGATCGAGGTGCTCGGCGACGCGTTCGCCACCGACCGCGAGGTCGATGTACGGCTGATGCCGTTCTCCTGCCGCGGCGATCTGATTTGCCGTTCCTATACGGATGTATGCAAGGCGACGCTGAGCGTAGATGAGGAGATCGGGAAGGTTTACGACGTCCATTGTGAGAAGATCACCGCCTCCGCCGCTGAGATCGACGGCGGTGTGCTCGTGAGCACCAAACTCGTCGTCGGCGTGCTGTATGAGACGCCGGCGGGTGAACTGCGATGCGTCAGGCGCGACGTCGAATTCAGTTACCGCCCCGATACCGCAGGCAGCGATACCGTCGAGAGCCTGCGCGCGTCGATCGAAAGCCTGAGCTATCATCTTACGGACGGCAACTCCCTGGAGATCAGAGCCGAAATCAATTATCGCCTGACGTTATGTCGCAGGCTGAGCTGCTCCGCTGTCGATTCGGTGACGGCGGATGACGACGCGCCCGCTCGCGGCGCCGACAGCTCGCTGATCCTGTACTATGCCGACGGCTCGGACAGTGTGTGGGATATTGCGAAGCGTTTTTCGTCCCGACCTGCCGATATCCGTGCCGAGAACGCCGTCGAGGGCGACAGCGTCGGTAAGGGCACGATGCTGCTGATCCCCTCGGCTTAACCATTATTCTGATATCAACCATTACGGAGGAACATATGGAAGAAAGAAGTATCTATAAGGATATAGAAAACAGAACGGGAGGCGATATCTATATCGGCGTGGTCGGACCCGTACGCACGGGAAAGTCGACCTTCATCAAGCGTTTCATGGATACGCTCGTCGTTCCGAATATCACGGATGACAGTCTGCGTGAGCGGACGGTCGACGAGCTGCCTCAGAGCGCGGCGGGCCGCACCATCATGACGACGGAGCCGAAGTTCGTGCCCGAGAACGCAGTACCCGTTGCCCTCGAGGGTAACGCCCATCTGCGCGTGAGGATGATCGATTGTGTGGGCTATATCGTGGAGTCGGCAATGGGCTATATCGAGGAAGACGGCGAGCGCATGGTGCGTACACCGTGGAGCGAGAATGAGATGCCCTTCCGTCAGGCGGCGGAGCTCGGCACAAAGAAGGTGATCGACGACCACAGCACGATCGGCGTGTTGGTGACTACCGACGGCTCGATCGGCGATATTGACCGCGAGGATTATGTCCGCGCGGAGGAACGCGTCGCGGCAGAGCTCGCGGCAGCGGGAAAACCCTTCTTGATCCTGCTGAACACCACCGCCCCCGAGAGTGCTTCGGCGTCGGCGATGGCGGCTTCTCTCTCTCGTCGTTACGGCGCTCCCGCAATCGCGGTCGACTGCGCCTTGATGGATGAGAACACGGTAAAGGGGATCCTCGCGGCGATCCTGTTCGAATTCCCGATCCGTGAGATCCATGTGGATATCCCCGGCTGGGTGCAGGGACTCGAAAAGGACAACTGGCTCAGGCGCGCGGTATACGGCTCGATCCGCGAACGGGCAAAGGATATCTCGCGCATCCGCGAGGTACAGGACGCCGCCGCTGACCTTTCCGAGGAGGATTATATCGCAGAAGCCGAGCTCAGTAATATGGATCTGGGTATCGGAAGAGCGGATCTGAGGATCAAGCTGGACAGCGACCTGTTCTACCGCGTGCTGACCGAGAAGAGCGGACTGGAGATCCACTCCGAGCGCGAGCTGATGCAGAGTATCTGTGAGCTTGCGTCGGCAAAGGACAGCGTCGACCGCATCGGTAAGGCATATGAGGAGGTGCTCGATAAGGGCTACGGTATCGTCATGCCGACGATGGAGGAATTGAGCCTTGAGGAACCCGAGATCGTGCGCCAGAACGGCAAGTACGGCATCCGCCTCAGAGCGAGCGCGCCGTCTATCCACATGATGCGCGTGCGTACCACCGCCGAGGTCACGCCGATCGTCGGCTCCGAGCAGCAGAGCGAGGAGCTGGTGACCTATCTGCTCAAGGAGTTCGAGGAGAGCCCCGCGAAGATCTGGGACAGCAATATCTTCGGCAAGTCGGTCAGCGACCTCGTGAACGAGGGATTGCATAATAAACTGTACCGCATGCCCGATAAGGCGAGGCTGAAGATAGGGGAGACCGTGGAGAAGATCATCAACGACGGCTGTAACGGTCTGATTTGTATTATTTTATAAGGAAACAGAGCGGATCGCTGCGAAGAATTTGCGGCGGTTCGTTCTTTTCTGCTTTTTTTTGAATATTCTTTGTGAATATGCTCAATTTTGCTTGATTTATTACAAAACATTTGATATAATAATTCTGACTATAGCAAGATGCTATCAGAATATATTATAAGGAGGACACAATATGAAGCTTAGCAAAAAGTTGATCAGCCTGCTGCTTGCAGTGCTGATGGTTTCTTCCTGCTGTGCAGCTGCCTTTTCGGTCAGCGCGGCGGAGACCGATGAAAAGCCATTTACCGTGACCAAGATCTCCAACCCCGACCGCGGGGAGCGTGAGGTTGACGGTCTGATCGAGGGAGGTGATCGTGAGAACAGCTATACGTGGCGTCTTGCGATGCGCGGCGATGAGATCTATATCGCAACCACCCGTAATATCGCCAGTGCGCTGGTAAATATGTACGGCGGTGAGTTCGCGAAGGCGGGTATCGATATCGACACCTTCTGGGCGATGATCGACGTGGTCGCTAACGGCGATATCCCGCGCAATGACGCTAACGAGGGCGCAAACATTATCAGCTATAACCGCCAAACCGGCGAGTTCAAGGTGATCTACACCGCCGATACGGGTGATTACTTCCGTATGGCTGTCACCTTCGGTGACGATGTGTACTTTGGCTCCTATTCCGCTCTGCCTACCAACCCGCAGTATATCCTGAAGCTGGATACCGAGGGTAACTTCACCAAGGTTTTCCAGACCATGGGTTCCGTTTCTCTGCGCGCTAACTGCGAGTATGACGGACATCTGTTCTTTGCGGGCGCCGACGATCGTACGCCTGTTTATGACGGAACCACCGCTCCTGTCGCGAAGATGGCTGTTTTGCGTAAGAGCAACGAGGATGATACCGTCTGGGAGCGCGTCGCCGATTACAGAGATTTCGGTACGACCGCCTATGATCCGATCCACACCAGCTGGGCAGGCGCTCCGATCTGGGAGCTTGCGAACCACGACGGTTACATCTATGCGACTGCTCCGACGCATGCGGGCTTCGTTATTTACAAGGGTCGTCCCGCACAGGACGGCGAGCAGGCAAACGAGTACGGATGGATCTGGACGGAGGTCGCGGGTACCACCAACGGTATCAACAACCCCGGTCTGTCCGATATAGAGGGCGGCGAGCCCGGTACCATGCGTTCGCTGATCGGTTCCGTTTATGAGTACAACGGCGAGCTGTATGCCTACAACTTCGACCACAGCTTCGGCGGCGAGGCTTCTGCTTTTGCGGGCGCTCTGCAGCAGCTCGCGGGCAAGGATGTCAAGGCGTCCGAATACCTCTTCTATCTGTACGATTCTCTCCATAATCCTCAGAAGGTCTGGAAGCTCAACGACGAGACCGGTAAGTTTGAGGAGCTCGAGGAATTCACCAAGCTGATGGAGGGTACTACCAACGAATATGTATGGAGACTCGGCGAGCACGAAGGCGATCTGTATATCGCTACCATGGACGCCGGTATCTTCTACAACTATCTGACCCAGTTGACCAACGGCAGCTTCTTCTCTATGTCTAAGGAGGAGATCGTTCAAAAGATCGGTTATATCAATAACCTGCTCTCCATAATCGCAAAGAGCAAGGGCAGCGAGGCGCTGGAAAAGCTCAAAGAGAAGCTTGAGGAGCTCAAGGCGTTGCTTGAGGCAGGTAAGGATACTGACGCTGCTTTTAATGGCTCTATGCTCGACCTGCTCGAGGAGTACGGCGGTATGGATGAGGCAGTCGCCGAGATCACTGATCTGGTCATGCAGGCAAGACATGAGGTGATCATGAACTTCGTCAAGAGCGTTATCGGTAATATGTTGGAGAATGATAAGGATATCGCCGCTACCGGTATCGATGAGATCCCGGAGGAGGGCGATGACGCCGATACCGGTATCGATCTGAGCATCTTTAAGGACCTGCTGACCGAGGAAGAACTCAAAGAGCTCGAGGAAATGCTGAAAAATCCCGACCCTACTTTCTCTATCGAAATTGATACCGCAGAGCTCGAGCAGATGATCGAGACCTATGTCAATAAGTTTATTGATGAGTACAAGGATGAGATCGATAAGCTTGTCGATGCGGGTGAGCTGCTGAAAGCGACCGCCAATGCATACAAGCAGATCCTTGATATCTATAAGAATCAGGCGGTCGAGGAGCTCAAGGCGATGGCTGACGAAGGCATTGAAAAGCTCAACGGCAAGTATGAGGAGCTCAAGCTTGAGTTCATGGCGGCGATGATGAAGTTGCAGGAGCTCGAGGAACAGCTCAAGGAAATTGTCGAGAATATCGACTGGGAAGGCCTGAGCATGTACTTATACATCAATAACGCGGTTGTCAATGATGATTGGGGCTTTGACCTGTATCGTACCAACGACGGCGAGAACTTCCAGTGCATCACCAAGGACGGCTTCGGCGATAAGTACAACTACGGCTGCCCGAGCTTCCTCTCTACTGAGGAGGGTCTGTACATCGGTACCTGTAATCCGTTCTACGGCGGTCAGCTTTATCTGCTGAGCAACGACAGCCCCGCTCCGGAAGGCTATATCGTCAGCGGTAATGTAACAAGCTTCCTCGATGCAGAAGGGGTAGTGACCGCGGAGCTGGTCTCCAAGACCGATGAAACGCTCGTCAAGTCCAGTGAGTCCGCCGACGATTATGCTTTCTACGATGTTCCCGCGGGCGAGTATACGCTGAGCGTATCGAAGAAGGATCACGTTACCCGTGAGTATGACGTAACGGTTGTTGACGCTGACGTAACGATGGACGTCAAGATCCACCCGGTCGGCGATATCAACGGCGACGGCAAGATCACGACTATCGACGCCGGCAGAGCTAATGCCTCTGCCCGTCAGACTGCTGAACTTGAGGGGTATGAACTCAAGTGCGCCGATATCAACGGCGACGGCAAGGTTTCTACGATGGAAGCCGGTCGTATCAACGCTCACGCCAAGGGTACTTCGTTCCTGTGGGTTGTAGAGTAATACTTATATATAATTAAATTCATCGTGCAGGGCTGCCTTAATCGGCAGTCCTGCTTTTTTGTATAAAACGGAAAATAAAGGTTGAAATATCATTCGGTTTGTAGTATACTATAACCTAGATTAATATGGGATAATCTTGTGCGATGTCGGTTGCGATCAATATATTATTATTCTGAATCAGAATAATATATTGTATGTTCTCGATAAAAAAGAGATATGACCGGCTGCAAGGGTCCTGCACAGATTAGGAGGTTATCTTTTGTATGGGAGATAAATTCACATTGTCTTTGACGATACTGCTGACCGGATTTGCCGTTGTTTTTGCGGTTCTGCTGATTTTGATCGGTATCATCAAGGCGTACGGTACGGTTGTTTTCAACATCCAGAACAAGAAGCGGGAGAAGAAAGTATCCCGTAACGCCGATCTGCCGAAGGCTGAGCGCGAAGAACCCGCCGAGGTCATCGACGAAGAGCCTGAGGTAGATGACAACGAACTGATCGCGGTGATTTCAGCCGCGGTGTATTCCGTCTGCTCCTCTTCGAAGGTTCGTATCAAAAGCATCCGCAAGTCCCCCTCGCGCGGAAGCGCTTGGCGCAGCGCCGGACTGTCGGACAACGTCAGACCGTTTTGAGGAGGTAGAGCATGGCTGTATTTAACGGATTTTTAGAAGCGATCAAGGGCTTGTGGCAGGACTCCGGTTTTACCCAGCTCGGATGGCAGAATTATGTGATGATTGGTATCGCGTGCGTACTCCTGTACCTCGCGATCAAAAAGCAGTATGAGCCGCTTTTGTTGCTCCCGATCGCCTTTGGTATGCTGCTCGTCAACCTTTACCCCGCGATCATGGCGCCTCCTTCGACCGAGATGATCGAATGCTCGGTGTATGAAGCTGCGCATCAGGGGCAGGTCATCAATTACGCGACGACGACGCTTAACGGCGTTCAGTATTATAACGTTCCTCAGTACGGCGGTCTGCTGTACTATCTCTATCAGGGCGTCAAGCTCGGTATCTACCCGCCGCTGATCTTCCTCGGTATTGGCTGTATGACCGACTTCGGTCCGCTGATCGCCAGCCCCAAGAGCTTTATCCTCGGCGCGGCTGCCCAGATCGGTATTTTCATTACCTTCATCGGCGCGATCCTCTTAGGCTTTACCCCTGCTCAGTCGGGCGCGATCGGTATCATCGGCGGCGCTGACGGTCCTACCGCAATCTATGTTACCTCGAAGCTTGCTCCCGAGCTGCTCGGACCGATCGCCGTCGCGGCGTACTCATATATGGCGCTGGTTCCGATTATCCAGCCTCCGATCATGAAGGTACTCACTACCAAGAAGGAGCGCTCCGTCGTGATGGGTCAGCTCAGACCGGTCTCCAAGCTCGAGAAGATCATCTTCCCGATCATCGTCGTTATCATCGTTGCGATCGCGCTGCCCTCCGCGGCTCCGCTGGTCGGTATGCTGATGCTCGGTAATCTGTTCAAGGAGAGCGGCGTTGTAGAGCGTATCTCCAAGACCGCGCAGAATGAGCTGATGAACATCATCACTATCTTCCTCGGCACCACCGTAGGCGCTACCGCTACCGGTACCGTCTTCCTCACGCCCAAGACCCTCGGCATCATCGCGCTGGGTCTGCTGGCATTCTGCATGGGTACGGCGTGCGGCGTGCTGTTCGGTAAGCTGATGTATAAGTTCTCCGGCGGTAAGATCAATCCGCTGATCGGTTCAGCCGGTGTTTCCGCTGTTCCGATGGCGGCGCGTGTATCCAACAAGGTCGGTCAGGAGGAGAACCCGGGCAACTTCCTCTTGATGCATGCGATGGGTCCGAACGTAGCGGGCGTTATTGGTTCCGCTGTTGCGGCAGGTGTTCTGCTGAGTATCTTAGGATAATAGTAAAGATTGAAACCTCTTTCGATGTGCTTTTTGAGCATCGAAAGAGGTTTTTTACTATATAAGGAACTGCCCGTTTTTGATAAAGCAAAGATGATTTGTATGCCTGCTTAGCTTGCCGGAGCACTTCAACGAGCGCAACGTTGCGACCGCCGTCACGGAGCCTGCGGACGGTGCGCTGACTTTGTCGGCATGGTGTTCATCGATGACGTCTATGCCGGCGGTAAGCCGTCCGATCACGGCGATAAGTATCCGCTGCTGTCCGACGCCGTTAAGGCGGGTCTGTTCCATCCGCGCTGTAAGGACAGCTCGTCGATGTATTTAGAGGGGATCAGCACGCCGCCCGATCGGGAGGTTCTTCCGAAAAAGGCGCAGGAAGATCTCACCGAGATCGAGCGTGCCGAACAGAAGGCGGCATACGGCAAGCGGATGGAGAAAATGCACAAGCGCCTGTCAAAATACGCCCTTGATCCTGACAATAAAAAGATGTACCGCGGCCGCGCCGAGCAGTGGGCGGAATATACCGAAAAATGGCAGTCGTATCACGAAAAACAGCTTGAAAAAGCTGTAGGAAGTGGTATAATAGTAAACGAATCTTCACCACGAAAAATGAAAGACATTTCATGCGCGGTAGATTGGAATATAATTCAGAGTGACACCTATTCAGAAAGATTTACAGCGTTATCTAATGACAAAAAAGTATCCTCCGCTATCGAAACCAGAGCAAAATGGGCTTTAAACAATCGCGATGGGGCAGATACCGAGGAAATATACGCTATAAGTTTATTTGATGGTCATGAGGTCGGCAGAATTACAAACCAACATATCAAATCTGCTGTGAGAAGAACCGAAAAGTTTACCCGTGAACTTGATGCCGCAGACTCCAGTGGTGAAAAAGTACTGCTGTTGCACAATCACCCTAAAGGGTTGCCGCCCAGCATCTCGGATATCAACGCTTTATACAGAAATAAAAATGTTGCTGGTATCACGGTAGGTCATAACGGCAGTATATATTATTATACGAGACCTGTTAAAGTGATATTAGAAAGCGAATGGAACTCTGCTTTACGAAAATATAAAAGATATTCCGAAATCACTTCAATGGAAAAAGCGTTAGAAGATTTATGTCAAGAATATGGTTTTATCTTTAGAATTCTATAGGAGGGAAACATGACAAACGATTATATCTGTGATGATAGAAATATGCTGGAAGACACTCAAAAGATACGTGCAATGTCTGATGAGGAGTTTGAAGCATATAACGTGGCGTTAAAGGAAAAAGAAAAAGCAGCAGATCACGGTTAACCGCTCCCACGATGTGAGGGCGGTTTTTTGATGCCCAAAAGGAGGTGATATGATGTGGAAAAAGCTGTAAAAGAGAAACTGATCAAGCTGACGGTCAAGCGTGATTTCTACGATAAGACCGAGGGCTTGAAGAAGAAAAAGGCGGGTGAGGAGCTGACGGTCAGCCCCGACCGCGCCGACAAGTTGATATCGCTGGGTTTGGCTGAGAAGCTCGACGCCGGCGCATCCGAAGCGACTGCTGAAAAGTAGCCGCTTTTATTATGTTCAAAATCGATTGAGATTGCCACACCCTGACGGGTTCGTAATGACAATTGAAATGCCCGAAGGCATGGGTTCACATACCCGATAAACTACGGGAGGACACCGCGCAAAACTGATATGCAAAACAGTTGAGATTGCCACGGCTCTGACGAGCCTCGCAATGACAATTCGTTGAGCAGGGGAGGACACCCCGAAAACTGATAACAGGGAGACACCCTTATAACTGAAAGGAGCTTTTTTATGAGCGAAACTAACAACCAGAATCAGCAGAACAATCAGCAGAATACTCAGACCTCGCAGAGCAATCAGCAGGGCGGCAGTCAGCAGAATCAGACTGCTCCTGCGTTTGACTACGACAAGCTCGCCGGGATCATCAACGGCAAGCAGCGCGCTGACGAGGATTCGATCCTCAAGAACTACTTCAAGAATCAGGGACTGTCCTCTGATGAGATGAAGCAGGCGATCGCGGCGTTCAAGGAACAGAAGGCGAAGAACACGCCCGATGTAGGACAGCTGCAAACCAATCTGACAACCGTGAAACGTGTGATGCTTTGTCGAAAAGGAAAAATAACAGCACTATAATTCTAAATAAGAATAATAATTGCAAACAATAGGATATAATATAAAATGATTAAATGGGGTATTATCCCTTTCGATATTTCTTTAGGAGGCTTATATGACCAAGCAGATAACCATCAGTGATCTGCTGCGTATGTTCTTGCAGCATATTAAGCTGATTATCGCGGTGACTTTACTGGGCGGTGTACTGGCGTTTCTTTATGTCAGCTATATGGTAACGCCGATGTATACCACCAGCGCGCTGATCCTGGTACAGAACAGCAGTTCCTTTGATTCCGACGCGATCAGCAGCAGTAACAGCAACAATCTCAGCGGTGAAAAGGTCAACATGCAGGATATTTCGTCATCCGTTACGCTGGCGAATACATGCGCGACGCTGTTCACCGTCGATCCCGATATGAAGAGCATCATCAGCGGTGCGAGCATTTCGATCAACGTCATCGAGGATTCTTACTTCCTGCGTATCACCTCGACCTCTTCCGATCCTCATACCGCCGCGAATATCGCGAATCAGGTCGCCCAGACCGCGCCGCAGGTGTTCCGTAAGTACTTCCAGGACGCCGGTAAGGTCGATACGGTCGATGAAGCGAGTGTTCCGTCGTCCCCGTCCTCTCCCGATAAGAAGCGTTACGTCATCATCGGTCTGCTGGCGGGACTGGTGCTGTCTCTGGTGATCTCGTTCCTGCTGGAGATCGTCGATACGACGATCAAGCCGGGCGACGATCTGTATAAGCAGTACAATATCCCTGTATTTGCAGAGATCGTTGATTTTGAAGCGGAAGGCGGTGCCAAGAAGAGATGAAGCTGATCAACACCGGTAAGAAAAAAGCCGCTGACGCGCCTGAGAAGGCAAAAAATGTATTGAACAACGATTCGAAATTCGCGATCGTTGAGGGTTATAAGATCGCCCGTACGAACCTGGTCTTTTCCTTGACTGCGCTCAACAGTAACTGCGTGGCGGTCACCTCCTGGTCGAAGGGCGAGGGAAAAAGTACCGCGACCGTTAACCTCGCCATCTCCTTCGCAAAGATGGGTAAGCGCGTGCTGCTGATCGATACCGATCTGCGCCGTCCGAACCTGCACAACCTGCTCAAGCTGAAGAATGAGTCCGGCGTATCCGACGTGATCGGTCAGTTCAATGATTTTGAGACTGCGGTTCACCGCGACGTCATCCCCTGCCTGGATGTGTTGTCATCCGGCGCGATCCCGCCCAATCCCTCCGAGCTGCTTGCGTCGTCGTACTTTGCGGAGCTGGTTGAGAGAGCGAAGCAGGTTTATGATTACGTTATCATGGACACCCCGCCGCTGGGCGTCGTTGCCGATACTCTGACGATGAAGGATCTGGTCGGCGGTTATGTGCTGGTCGTACGCGAAAAGGTCACCTCACACGGCGATATCGAGCGTGCGCTGCAGAGCGTACAGCTTGCCGACAGTAAGGTGCTCGGCTTCCTGAAGGTCGGATGCGAGATGCGATCCAAGCGTTACGGTAGGAAAAATAACTACGGTTACAATTACGGCGGCACATATTACAGATATTGATTTTGACTCTCCCTGCACGGTCGGTGCGGGGAGAGTTTTTGTATCATCAGGCAAGTGTATCGCACATATTGACCATATCGCGTCGGTTCTGCTGACCGTAATGCGCTAAACTGTACAAATTTTGCAGGAATTCAATAAAACTGTTGCAAAATCTCTCGGTCGGGTATATTATATTAGGGAAGAGAAATTGTGTTTTTGCAATTTTGTTTTACTAAATTTCATATTCAATGAGATTGTGCAAGCAAATTAATACGATAAGGAATGATGATGATGCAGTATATCGAATACACACCCGAGCAGCGTGAAGCAGAGCTTGCTTCTGTTCGTCAGCAGTTCGAGGAAATCAAGGCGATGGGGCTCAAGCTGAACATGGCGCGCGGCGTACCCTCGGTCGATCAGCTGAAGCTCTCTCTGCCGATTCTCGACATCCTTCATAAGGACGCGGACTGCACCGCCGAGGATGGAACCGACTGCCGTAACTACGGTGTGATGGACGGTATCCCCGAGTGCAAGCGTCTGATGGCGGATATGCTGGGCGTTTCGCCCGAGATGGTGATGGTCGGCGGCAATTCGTCGCTGAACATGATGTTCGATACGATCTCCTGCTTTATGAATACGCCCGTCGTACCCGGTACGCCCGCTTGGAGTCTGGTGCCCGACCGTAAGTTCCTCTGTCCCGTTCCCGGTTATGACCGTCATTTCGGTGTGACCGAGTATTTCGGCTTCGAGATGATCCCGGTGCCGATGGATGAGAACGGTCCCGATATGGATATCGTTGAGGAGCTTGTCAAGGATCCCACTGTTAAGGGTATTTGGTGCGTACCGAAGTATTCGAACCCCAGCGGCATCTCCTATTCCGACGAGGTCGTGCGCCGTATCGCGGCTCTGAAGCCCGCCGCAAAGGACTTCCGCGTGATGTGGGACAACGCTTATTGCATCCATGACCTTAGCGATGACGGCGATGAGATCCTCAATATCTTTGAAGAGTGTGAGAAGACCGGCAACATCGATCTCGTGATCGAGTTCGGTTCGACCTCCAAGATCACCTTCCCCGGTTCCGGCGTAGCGGCAATGGCAGCCTCCGAGAACAACATGAAGGTCATCAAGAATAAGTACAAGTTCCAGACCATCGGTTACGATAAGCTGAACATGCTCCGTCATGTGCGCTTCTTCGGCGACTTCGAGGGAATGAAGGCACATATGAAGAAGCATGCCGAGGTACTGCGTCCGCGTTTTGATATCGTTGTCAATAAGCTCGGCGAGAACCTCGATGAGCTCGGAATCATCCGATATAACCGTCCCCGCGGAGGCTACTTCGTCTGCGTTGATGTTCTCGACGGAACAGCGAAGCGCGTGGTTGAGCTCTGTAAGGAAGCGGGCGTCAACCTGACCGGCGCCGGCGCGACCTATCCCTACGGCAACGATCCGCACGACAGCAATATCCGTATCGCGCCGTCCTTCCCGACGCTCGAGGATCTTTCAAAGGCGATGGATGTGTTCTGCGTGTGTACCCGCCTCGCCGCTCTGGAGAAGCTCAGCGCGTAAGTAAAAACCAAGATAAAAGACAAAGACTCCGGCAGAAACCGGAGTCTTTTTATGTGCTTTCGGTATGGCAACTAACCTAACGCGACATCCAGCGCCATCATGACGGTGAAGCCGAACGCGAACAGGAGCACGCCGATGCGGGAACGACCCTCTCCCGCCGCGTCGGGCAAGAGTTCCTCGGCGACGACGTAGATCATTGCGCCCGCGGCAAAGCTCAGCAGATACGGCATCGCAGGGATCACCAACCCCGCGAAAAGGATCGTCAGCGCCCCGAACAGGGGTTCTACCGCGCCGGACAGAACACCGCTGAGGAACGCTCTCGGCTTCTTTTGTCCTCCCGCATGCAAAGGCATGGAGATGATCGCGCCCTCGGGAAAGTTCTGTATCGCGATCCCGAGTGCCAGCGCAAAAGCGCCGCCTGCGGTGATATCGGCATTTCCCGACAGGAATCCCGCGTATACGACGCCGACCGCCATGCCCTCGGGAATGTTGTGCAGGGTGACGGCGAGCACCATCATCAGCGTGCGCTTCTCACGGGAACCGGTATGCATCGCTTTGTGACAGAGGCGGGGGATCAGCCTCTCGAGCAGGATCAGAAACAGTACGCCCAGCCAGAATCCGATCACGGGCGGGATGAATTGCAGCCTGCCGAGCCGACTGCTCTGCTCCGTTGCGGGGATGATCAGACTCCATACGGAGGCTGCGGTCATCACACCCGCCGCGAAGCCGTTAAGCGCTTTTGTGACTGCTGTACTCAGCGATCGCCTCATGAAGAATACGGCAGCCGATCCGAGCGCCGTACCGATAAACGGGACCATCAGACCCCGAAATACGTGATTCACATCTATCTTTCCTTATGTTGATTATCTGTATAGAAACATTGTTGTTCCGTATTATTCTATGCGAAAGACAGGGGAGAGGTGAGGGGAGTTAGGAGTGAGGAGTCGGAAGTCAGGAATGGGATGCGGGCAATTGAAAAAAATGAATTGTACTGATATTTAATTCCATAAGCGAATAATAGTCTGATTATAATTCCGAAACAGAAAATTGGATTCTGCTTTTTTCTCTTAAGGCAACAGGATTCTTTAAAAATCTCGATTCTTTTTATTGACTTTTACTACTCAAGTCTGTATAATTAATCTGTTATTGTGGATTTTTATATTGGTGTTTCAGCGCCTGTGCGCTGAATTCCTGTAGAAATCCCGCAGAAGAACAGAAAAAAACATGGAGGTCCAAGGCATGAAAAGAATTTCTAAGCCTGTATTCTTCATTGTCGCGATCCTCATCATTTGCTTTGCCGTTACGGCTACCGTCGGCGTAAAGTATTATGAGGGCGATATCCAGAAGACCACGATCAAGGGTATCAGCGACATCAGATGGGGAATTGACATCCGCGGCGGCGTTGAGGCGAGCTTTAAGCCCGCCGGCGATATCGACGCTACGGATGAGCAGTTAGAATCTGCTAAATCGATCATCGAGACCCGTATGGTCTCGAACGGCATCACCGACTATGAGATCTACTCCGACAAGGGCAGCGATCGTATCATCGTTCGTTTCCCGTGGAAGGAAGATGACACCAACTTCGACCCGGTCGCGGCGGTCGACGAGCTGGCGGCTACCGCTAAGCTGACCTTCCGCAATCCCTCCGGCGAGACCGTCATGGACGGTTCCGCGGTCGCGAGCGCTTCGGTCGGCGTTGATACATCCGACGGTAAGGCGGGTCAGTATATCGTACAGCTCGAGCTTACCTCCGAGGGCGCTAAGACCTTCGCCGACGTTACCTCTCAGTATCTGAACCAGCAGATCGCTATCTACATGGACGATACCATGCTGAGTAATCCTACCGTACAGAGCGTTATCTCCGAGGGTAAGGCACAGATCACCGGTAACTTCGACGCTGAATCCGCGACTAAGCTTGCGAACCAGATCAACGGCGGTGCGCTGCCCTTCGGTCTGGAGGCTGCTTCCTACAGCGGTATCAGCCCGACGCTGGGTCAGAACTCTCTGACCGCGATGGGCTATGCGGCGATCATCGCCTTTGCTCTGATCGCGCTCTTCATGATCATCAAGTACCGCGTACCCGGCTTCGTAGCCGTTATCGCGCTGATCGGTCAGATGGCGTTGTCTATCGCAGCGGTTACCCGTTATTTCAGCGTGTTCAACTCCTTCACCATGACCCTGCCCGGTATCGCCGGTCTGATCCTGTCGGTCGGTATGGGTGTTGACGCGAACATCATCACCGCCGAGCGTATCAAGGAAGAGTTCCGGGCCGGTAAGACCCTTGACAGTGCGATCGAGACCGGTACCAAGAACTCCCTGACCGCGATCATCGACGGTAACATGACCATCGTCATCGTATCCGTCATCCTGCTGCTGGTCTTCGGCCCGTCCAACATCCTGTCTTGGATCTTCGGCGAGTCCACCACCGGTACCATCTATGCCTTCGGTTATACCCTTTTGATGGGTGTTATCTCTAACTTCATCATGGGCGTATGGCTCTCCAGAGTCATGCTCAAGAGCATCGTAGGTCTCAATCCCCTGCGTAAAAAGTGGCTGTTTGGAGGTGAGGGTAAATGAAAAAGACGTTAAACTTCATCGGTAAGAGCAAGGTGTTCTTCGGCATCTCCCTCGCAATCATCGCCATCGGTCTTGTCTGCAACATCATCTTCGGCGCTACCCTCGACATCCAGTTCAAGGGCGGTACCATCGCGAACTATTCCTACGTCGGCGATATCGACGAGGCTGCTTTGAAGGATACGATCCAGAAGGCGACCGATCAGGAGGTATCCTTCACGATCGCTCAGGATATCATGAACAACACCTCCGATCAGAAGGCGTATTCCGTCTCGATCCAGTTCTCCGGCAACAACAGCGTTGAGTCCAGCGTTCTGGACGGCGTTACCAAGGCGCTGGAGGAGAAGTTCCCCGATAATAACTTCCAGTACAAAGAGACTTCATCCGTCGAGGCTTCGATGGGCGTGAAGTTCCTCCTGAAGTGTCTGACCGCGGTCGCGATCGCTTCCGTACTCATGGTCATCTATGTAACCATCCGCTTCAAGCGTATCGGCGGTTTGTCCGCCGGCGTTATGGCGCTGGTTGCCTTGTTCCATGATGTGGCGATGATCTACTTTATGTACGTCATCTTCCGTATGCCGATCGACTCGAACTTCATTGCTGTCGTCCTGATGATCATCGGTTACTCGCTGAACGATACCATCGTTATCTACGACCGTGTCCGTGAGGAACGCCGTCTGGCAGGCCCCAAGGCGGATATCGCCGATGTCTTCAACCGCAGCGCGTCAGCGGTTATGGGTCGTACCATCGCCACCTCCGTTACTACGCTGGCTGCGATCGGCACCGTTTATGTTGTCGCTCTCGTTTTCAACCTTACTTCGGTACAGGGCTTCGCTCTGCCGATGATGATCGGTATTGTTTCCGGCTGCTACTCCTCCCTGTGCATCGCAGGTCCTCTGTGGGTGGCTTGGAACAAGCGCAAGAGCAAAACTGCGTAAACAAATCTATTACATCAAGTTTAACGGCACCGTTCATTCGAGCGGTGCCGTTTCTGTATTTACTTTGTAAGGTTCCGTGATCACCGGAAATCGGCAAGGGTCGGCTGGTTATAATGCTTTTAAAGAATATTATCCCATCTCAGCTGCTTCGACTGACGGATGGATTGGATCTCCCGTCTCGCACATGCGGAGGTCGCAAGGAACTCTGCACTGCTGCCTGTCTGTGCGTAGCGTATCATCATCATGAGGTCGCTCTCGATATCGCCGACCTCGCTGTGGTACATAAAGATGTTGAATATCCCGCTTTGATTCCTGAATCGATTGTTCAGGCGCTTTGCTGTCGATTCCGCCCCGATGAAGTCATGCTCCTCCATCCGTTGATCCGCTTCTTCCAGCATACGGAGATAGACGTTTGAATTTGATGTGACATAGCTGTATTCTGTGATACCCAGTAAGAGCGAAAGCGCGATCATTACCAGTGCGATCCATCCTCTTTTCATTTTTGTTCCTCCTGTATCTCGCTGAGTTCATCCTGCAGTTCCTTACTGCTGATGCTGTCGCCGCTGAGGGCTTCATCCGTCAGCACGCTCAGCGTGCCGTTGGGCTCGATGATCCCGTAGCGTACGCTGCTTTCGTCGCTCAGCTCCTTCTCCCGAAGCAGGGAGTAAAGATCCTCGTGGCTGATGCGCAGACGGTGGAGCTCACTGTCGATGATCCTGCCATCCTTGATAACGACGATCGGATGACCGCAGATCAGGGCTCTTGCCTTACGGCTTTTCATCATCAGGAGCGAGATCAAAAGCTCGATTGCGACGATCATCATGATCGGGACCAGGGAGTTCAGCAGGGGACGTTCGGCGTTTTCGAGCGGGAGAGAGGCGACCTCCGAGATAATCAGCGTGATCACGAGCTCCGAGGTCTGCATGTCGCTGACCTGCCGCTTGCCCATAACGCGCAGCGCCGCCGTCACAACGATGTAAATCACGATGGTGCGTATCAGAATTGTCAACATATATATCACCGTTGTTATCTTGTGAAAAACCGCCAAAATTATGTATGCAATTTCTGCATGAAAAAATGCATATTTCTTTATAAGTATTATAAATTATACTAAATGGAGTATAATTACCATGTATACGTTAAAAGTGTAACAATGCGCTTTTGTTCTCAAAATAACAGTCAGAAAGAAGGCTTATTATGAACGCGAGTCCGTATTATGTAACTCTCAAACGCCTGATCGACGAGATCGGGCTGACCGAATACTACATGCCTGTCGATCCTGAGGAGGTACACATCACTGTCTCGGACGTTGACCGCCCCGGACTCGAGCTGGTCGGTCATTTGAAGTATTACGACAGCCGATACCTGATCGCCTTCGGACTGACGGAGATGTCTTTCCTGGAAGGCGAGAGTGAAGAGAAGCAGCGCGAGCAGTTGGAGCCGATCGTGTCGAAGATCCCGCCCGCCCTGGTGATCGCCCGCGATATCGAGCCTCTGCCGGTGATGCTGGAGCTTGCGAAGAAGTACAAGGTGCCGATCGTGACCTCTACGGACACTACCTCGGTACTGGACGCGGCGATCGTATCCTTCCTGAATGTCGAGCTTGCGCCGCGCATCACTCGCCACGGCGTACTGGTCGAGGTGTACGGCGAAGGATGCCTGCTGATCGGCGACAGCGGCGTAGGTAAATCCGAGACCGCGATCGAGCTGATCAAGCGCGGCCATCGACTTATCGCCGATGACGCCGTCGAAATCAAGCGCGTCTCGAAGAAATCCCTCATCGGTTCTTCTCCCGAGAATATCCGCCACTTCATCGAGCTGCGCGGCATCGGTATCATCAACGCCCGCCGTATCTTCGGTATCGGCGCGGTCAAGGTGAGCGAGAAGATCGATCTGGTCATCAACCTCGAGCTGTGGAATTCGAAGAAGGTCTATGACCGCATGGGTATGGATAACGAGTATATGGAGATCCTCGGTCTGGAAATCCCCGTCGTCACCATCCCCGTCAAGCCCGGCAGAAACCTCGCTGTCATCATTGAGGTCGCCGCGATGAATCATCGCCAGAAGAAGATGGGCTACAACGGCGCCCAGGAGCTCCTGCAAAACCTCGGTATGGACATCAGCCCCGACGATATCGGCAAAAAGAAGATCGATACGAACTGGTGAGATCGGAGAACGGTTAACGGAGAATGGATAACGGTTGCGGGAAACGCTTTGCGTTTTGGTTTTCTATATCAACGGGTGAGGGCTTAGCTCTCCTTTCGGCATGATTTGTTATCCGAATTATAACATGGAGTTATTATGAACATAATTGATATTATAATTGACAAGGGTATATCATACATCGAGAACGAGCCGATGAGCGCGCATACGACGTTTAAGATCGGCGGCGCTGCGGATGTGCTCGTGACGGTGCGTAACGTTGACGAGCTGAAAGCGACCGTCGACGCCTGTAAGGATTGCGGCGTACCCTATATGATCCTCGGCAACGGATCGAACCTTCTGGTTTCCGACGACGGTATCGAGGGCGCTGTGATCGCGCTCGACGGCGACTTTAAGCAGATCTCGGTCGATGGTACGGTCATCACTGCCGGAGCGGGCGCAAAGCTCTCTCGGCTCTGTACCGTGGCTCTTGAGAACGGTCTGACCGGCTTGGAGTTCGCCTACGGTATCCCCGGTACGGTCGGCGGCGCGATGTATATGAACGCCGGCGCTTACGGCGGCGAGATGAAGGATGTCGCGCTGAGCGTGACTGCGCTGACTGCGGACGGTGAGATCGTTGAGGTTCCTGCCGCGGAGCTTGAGATGGGTTATCGTACCAGTATTTTTAAGAAGAACAACAGTATTATTCTATTTTCGAAATATAAGTTAAATAACGGTGACAAAATCGCCATCAAAGCGCAGATGGATGACGTAATGAATCGCCGTAAAACCAAGCAGCCGTTGGAGTATCCCTCCGCAGGGTCGGTATTCAAGCGTCCCGAGGGCGCTTTCGCCGGTACGCTGATCGAACAGTGCGGACTCAAGGGAACGACCGTCGGCGGTGCTCAGGTCAGCGAAAAGCACGCGGGCTTTATCATCAACGTCGGCGGGGCGACCTGTGAGGACGTGATGGGGCTGGTTGCTCTGATACAGGAGACCGTCAAGCGTGAGACCGGCTTCGAGCTGGAGCGCGAGATCATCCGTACAGGGAGGTAAGTATGGAATTCGTGATCGTCACCGGCTTGTCCGGCGCGGGTAAGACCAACGCCCTGCATGCGATGGAGGATATCGGCTTCTACTGCGTCGATAACCTGCCGCCGCTGCTGTTCGATACCTTCTATGACCTGTGCGAGAATTCCGCCGACAGAAGGATGAAGCAGGTCGCTGTTGTAGCCGACGCCCGTTCAGGCGAGATGTTCGCCGATATCGCGGACGTTATCAACAAGCTCCACGCGGAAGGTAAGCAATTCAAGATCCTGTTCCTCGACGCAAAGCAGGATACTCTGATCGTTCGCTTCAAGGAGACCAGACGTAAGCATCCGCTGATCGGCGAGATCATCTCCGGCTCCGTTGAAGAGGCGGTCGGTCTTGAAGTTGAGCTGATGAAGAACGTCAAGACGATGGCGGATTACGTCATCGATACGACTCTTATGGCGCCCGGAGAGCTCAAGGAGCGTGTGACCACGCTGTTCACTGCGGGAGCGGGCGATACCATGCTGATTACCTGTATCTCCTTCGGCTACAAGTACGGGATCCCGCCCGAGGCGGATCTGGTATTCGATATGCGCTGTCTGCCCAACCCTTTCTATGTCAAGGAGCTTAAATCGCTGACCGGCCTCGATGAACCTGTCAGGGACTACATCCTCAGCTTTGAAGTCACCGGTCAGTTCGTACAGAAATTATACGATTTTCTCGATTACACCGTCTCTCTGTATCAGCAGGAGGGCAAGAGCGAGCTGGTCATCGGCGTCGGCTGTACGGGCGGTAAGCACCGTTCCGTCACGGTTGCGCGTCTGCTCAATCTCCATTTCACCGAAAACGGCTTGAAGTCGTCCATCCACCACCGGGATATCTGGAAAGCGTAAATAATTAGGAATTAGGAGTTAGGAGTTAGGAATTATAAACGTTTAAATGAGATTGACAACGGGATGAGAAGCTTAGCATGATCTCTTGTAATTCCTCATTCCTCATTCCTGATTCCTCATTGAATTAATGTCATTTTCAACCGATACCAAACGCGAAATTTGTCAGAAGCTCTCGACGCGCGTACCGCTGCAGTACAGCGAGCTGTACGCGATGCTGCTGCTCTCGCGGGAGTTCAGCCCGAAGAGCATCGTTTTCAAGACCGAGAACGAACACGCCTTTTCGCATTTCATCTTTTTACTGAATAAACTTTTTAAAGCAAAGTGTGAAGTCACCGCTCCGATGCGCGGCGAATCGGGGAAAAACCGAAACTATACCGCTGTCGTGACTTCTCCCGAGAAATGCCGCAAGATCTATGAACGCTACGGTCATGATGAGCACGAGGTCAATCTGCGTGTGAACCGCGCCAACATCGACGACGAAGATGAACAGCGCGCCTTTATCCGCGGGGCGTTCCTCGCCGGAGGCTCCGTGACCGATCCCGAGAAGGGCTATCACCTTGAGATTGCCGTCAGCCATCGCAACCTGTGCATGGATATCTGCCGCATCATCAGCGAGATACCTGACTGTGATATCCGGGCAAAGTTTCTCTCCCGCGGCGGCACTTACATCGCCTATATCAAGGACAGCGAGCAGATCACTGATTTGTTGACCTATATGGGCGCGGTGGTGGCTTCGATGAATATTATGGGTACTAAAGCGCTCAAGCAGGTGCGCAACACCGCGAACCGCCGCGCGAATTCCGAGATCGCGAATCTGCAGAAGACTGCTTCCGCGTCGGCGCGGCAGATCAAGGCGATCAAAAAGCTCAGGAAGAACGGCAGGATCAACCTGCTGCCCGACGAGCTCAAGGAGGTCGCGAGCCTGCGCTACGATTACCCTGAGCTGACCCTGCGCGAGCTGGGTGCGATGCTCGACCCGCCGATCTCCCGCAGCGGCGTGAACCATCGACTCGAGAAGATTATCCGCATGGCGGAGGAAGAGGATTCATGATGAAGGATTATAACGAGATGAACTTTGAACAGGCTTACGAAGCCTTGAACGAGCTTGTCACAAAGCTGGAGGACCCCGCCACCAAGCTTGACGAGAGTATCGAGCTTTACGAGCAGGCGTGTAAGCTTGTGGTACTCTGTCGACGCAAGCTCAATGACAGCAAAGTCAAGATCACCGATATAAATGAGCGGATCGCCGAGCTTGAGAAGAACGGCGAGTCGCTAACCGAGGAATAAGATGAAGAATTATGTCGCGGCGATCGAAGCCGCTCTTGAAGGATATATTCCCACAGGGAATTATAAAGAACAAAAACTGTTGGACGCGGTTCGCTACTCTCTGCTCCTGCCCGGTAAGCGTGTGCGTCCTTCGCTGACGCTCTCTTTCGCTGAGCTGTGCGGCGGCACCGTTGAAGAAGCGATGCCCTTTGCCTGTGCGGTGGAGATGGTTCATGCCTACTCCCTGATCCACGACGATATGCCGTGTATGGATGATGACGATTATCGCCGTGGTAAGCCCGCGAATCATAAGGTCTACGGCGAGAATATCGCGCTTCTGGCGGGTGACGCCCTGCAGAGTATGGCGTATATGACGATGCTCGGTAATCTGTCCGTTGCCGCTGTCGGCGGCGACAGAGCCGCCCGCGCGGCGCGAGTACTGTCCGAAAAATCCGGTGTACTCGGTATGGTGGGCGGTCAGACGATCGACCTGAGTATCGAGCATCGGCACGTTGATATCGAGACCGTTCAGCTGATGGAGGAGAAGAAGACCGCCAACCTGATCGAAGCCGCCTGCATGATGGGGTGTATCGTTGCGGGTGCATCCGAGCAGCAGATCGGCGCCGCCGAGCGCTATGCGCACGCGATCGGACTTGCCTTCCAGATCGTTGACGATATTCTCGACGTTACGTCGACCGCCGAGGAGCTGGGGAAGCCCATCGGCTCCGACGCGGATAACGAGAAGAACACCTTCATGTCCCTCTTGGGGATCGATCGCTGCCGCGAGCTCGTCGGCGAGCTGACCGAAGAAGCGATCAAAGCGCTCGACGCATTTGACGGCGATACATCCGATCTGGTGGATTTTGCCGTCCGTCTCGCGAACAGAAGAAAATAACGCGACAGTACCCAAGGCAAATCTGTCGCATAACCTGATTGATTGATTATGTCATACGAGATTTTAGAAACAATTAAATCTCCCGCTGACGTTAAGGCGCTTAAAGAGGAACAGCTCGAGCAGCTGTGCTCCGAGATCCGCGAGAAGCTCATCGATATCGTGTCGGTCAACGGCGGCCATCTGTCGTCGAACCTCGGCGTGGTGGAGCTGACTGTAGCGATGCATCGGGTCTTTGACTGCCCTTCGGACAGCATCGTCTTTGACGTCGGACACCAGAGCTATACCCACAAGATGCTCACAGGCCGCTACAAGGAGATCGGCACGATCCGCTGCGAGGGCGGGCTGTCGGGCTTTCCGAAGCGAAGTGAGAGTTCCTGCGACGCGTTTAACGCGGGTCACGCCTCCACCTCTATCTCGGCGGCGCTGGGTATCGCGAAGGCGAAGCAGCTTACGGGAGATCCTTCCTATACGATCGCCGTTATCGGTGACGGTTCCCTGACCGGCGGCATGGCTTATGAAGGGCTGAACAACGCCGGTCAGCATAAAAAGAATTTTATCATTATCCTGAACGATAACCGTATGTCGATCAGCAAGAATGTCGGCGCGATGGCGCGCTATCTCGGCTCGATCCGCATGCAGCCGTGGTATCTTCGTTTGAAGAGCGGTACCGAGCGGGTGCTTTCACGTATTCCGCTGCTCGGCAGACCGATCAGCTCCGTGCTCAAACGCTCCAAGTCGAAGGTCAAGCACGTGCTCTACCGCCACACGATCTTCGACAAGCTCGGACTGTCCTACTACGGACCTGTCGACGGTCATAATATGCAGGAGCTTATCACGGCGCTCAATGCCGTCAAGCGGAGCAAGGATCCGGCTCTCCTGCATATCGTTACCAAGAAGGGTAAGGGCTATAAGTACGCGGAGGACGATTCCGCTTCCTATCACGGCGTAGGTGCTTTCGATATCGACACCGGCGAGCCGATCAGCTCGAAGGAGAACTTCTCTGCCGTTTTCGGTCATAAGCTCTGCGAGCTTGCGGCGAACGACGAACGCATCTGCGCAGTGACCGCAGCCATGCGTACCGGTACGGGACTTGTTGATTTCTCCAAGCTGTACAAGGATCGCTTCTTCGATGTCGGTATCGCGGAAGAACACGCGGTGACCTTCGCGTCCGGTCTGGCACTGAACGGACTTTTACCGGTGTTCGCGGTCTACTCGACCTTTCTGCAACGCGGCTATGATCAGATGATCCACGACGCGTCTATGCAGAATGCACATCTGGTGCTTGCGATCGACCGTGCGGGCGTCGTCGGCGAGGACGGCGAGACCCATCAGGGACTCTTCGACGTTTCGATGCTCAACAGCATCCCCGACGTAACCGTTTACTCTCCTTGTTACTTCGATGGCGTTGAGAACGCGTTGACTGCCGCTCTCTATGATACAAAAGGCCTGGCGGCGGTGCGATATCCGCGTGGGGGAGAGGGCGAAAAGCCCGACGGATATACCCGTGAGAACATTAATTTCGAGTTCATCGGCGATCGCGGCGATACCCTGATCGTGACCTACGGAAGGCTGTTCAGCGAAGCGCTGAAGGCGCAGCGCCTGCTCAGGGAACAAGGCAGGGACGTCTGTATCCTCAAGCTCTGCCGTATCAAGCCGATCGATCCGAAGGCAGTCGACGAGGCGAAGGCTTATCGAAATATCTTCTTCTTTGAAGAAGGCATGCGCAGCGGCTCTGTTGCCGATATGCTGCGCGATCAGTTCGAAGAAAACGGCTTTGACGGTCATTATCACGTCAGGGCTGTCGACAATATTTATGTACAGCACGCCGCGGTGCAAAGCTCGCTGAAAGCTCTCGGGTTAGACGCACAGAGCATGGCGGCGGCGATCGGGTGAGGCGTTTATGAAGAAACGACTGGATGTATTATTGGTAGAGAAAGGTTTCTTCGAGAGCCGCGAGAAGGCGAAGGCAGTCATCATGTCCGGCTGCGTCTACGTCAATAACCAAAAGGCGGATAAAGCCGGTACCAATTATGATGAGAACGCCGCTGTCGAGGTGCGGGACAATCACCTGCGCTATGTTTCGCGCGGCGGCTATAAGCTCGAGAAGGCGATGCAGGTATTCCCGATCACCCTTGACGGGAAAATCACGATGGATATCGGCGCGTCGACCGGCGGCTTCACCGATTGCATGCTGCAAAACGGCGCGAGGAAGGTCTATGCCGTCGACGTCGGCTACGGTCAGCTCGCATGGAAGCTTCGCAACGATGAACGTGTCGTCAATCTCGAACGCACTAATATGCGCTATGTGACCCATGAGCAGGTGCCCGAGGAGATCGACTTCTTCTCCGTCGATGTCGCGTTTATCTCGTTGAAGCTGATCCTTCCCGCGGCGCGGGGCATCTGTTCCGCCGAAGCCGAGGGCGTATGCCTGATCAAGCCTCAGTTCGAGGCGGGACGCGAGCACGTCGGCAAGAACGGCGTTGTCCGCGACAAGAAGGTGCATGTATCTGTCGTCGATGAGATCATCGGCTTCTGCCTCGAGAACGGCTTTTCCGTTCTGGGACTCGATTACTCGCCGATCAAAGGACCGCAGGGCAACATCGAATATCTCTTACACATCAAATACAGCGACGAGCCTGAAAACTTCCTGACGGGAACTGTCACAGAGGTTGTCGAGGCGTCACATAATGAATTGGACTGAATCAGATGAAAGTTTCATTGATCGTCAATAAAAGTAAAAAGCATGCGATCGAGGCGGCGCGGCACGCCGTGTCCGTCCTGACCGAGGCGGGCGCTGAGGTGCTGACCTGCTCCGACTGCCCTGTGGAGGGTACGACGATCGCGGGCACTGCCGATGAGATCATCCGCGACTGTGATATCACCGTTACGGTCGGCGGCGACGGCACGATCATCCATCACGCGAAGCTCGCCGCACTGTACAGCAAGCCGCTTCTGGGTATTAACCTCGGGCGGATCGGCTTTGTTGCCAATATCGAACCCGACGAGCTGGATGAGCTCGGTAAGCTGATCAGCGGCGAATACCGTATCCAGCGCCGCATGCTTCTGGATATCGCCGTTACAAAAAACGGTGAGGAACAGCATTATACCGCTGTCAACGAAGTTGTCCTCCACCGCGATACGCTGGCGAATATGGTCGACTACACGGTCGAGACCGACGGCGAGCGCATCATCTCTTACCGCGCGGACGGCATGCTGTTCGCGACCCCGACAGGCTCTACGGCATATTCCTTCTCGGCGGGCGGTCCCGTGATCGAGCCCGATATGCGCTGTATCCTGCTGAATCCGATCTGTCCCCACGCGCTCTCCACCCGTCCCGTCGTATTCGGCGGCGACACGGTGCTGTACGCGCGGGCTTATCCGTCAGCCGACTTCAACTGTTACCTCACGGTTGATGGTCAAAACCACATCCCCTTATCCTCCGACGATATTATCACGGTGAAGAAATCACCGATGGAATTATCTTTGATAATTTTGAAAGAGAAAAATTTTTACACCCTTCTCAGCGAAAAACTAAAGGAGATCTAAGCACATGAAAACAACAAGACACAATAAGATTCTGGAACTGATCAACAAGTACCCGATCACCACGCAGGAGGAACTGATCGATTATCTGCGCGCAGACGGTTACGACGTCACCCAGTCTACGGTATCGCGTGATATCAAGCAGCTTCGCCTGACCAAGACCCTGCTGCCCGACGGCAAGTACCGTTACCAGGCTTCACCCAGTTCTGAGAAGGGGGCTAAAAACAACTTCCATACCATTTTCTCGTCCTCGGTTATCTCGGTTGAAACAGCGATGAATATCGTTGTCGTCAAGACCTTCAGCGGCATGGCGCAGGCTGCCTGTGCGGCGCTGGATATGATGTCCTTCGATGTGATCGTCGGCACCCTCGCGGGTGATGATACCATCATGGTCGTCTGTAAGGATATCGAGGCGGCTCAGAAGTGTACCGAGGACTTCAACCGTTATCTTGCATAAGTGAGATCCGCTTTTGAAGCGACTATATACATCAAACACAAAGGAAGTCTTTTATGCTGACTAACCTTTACATCGAGAATATCGCAGTCATCGAAAAATCGAATATCGACTTTACCGAGGGGCTGAACGTCCTTACCGGTGAGACCGGCGCGGGTAAGAGTATCGTGATCGATGCGATCAACGCCGTGCTCGGTAAGCGCTCCTCCCGTGGGATGATCCGTTCGGGAGCGGACGCTGCCTTTGTCAGCGCGACCTTTGAGGAGCTTTCCGAGCTCGCTCTGAAGAAGCTTGGTATGATGGGCTACGAGGCGGAGGACGGAACGCTGATCCTCTCGCGCTCGCTCAGCGCCTCGGGCAAGAACACCTGCCGCATCAATTCCCGCCCCGCGACCGTCGCGGCACTCGGGGAGATCGGCGAGTACCTTATCAATATCCACGGTCAGAACGATAATCTCGAGCTGATGAATCCCGCTCTTCACATCGTCTATATCGATGCGCTGGCGGATATCGGCGAGCGGCTTTCCGCCTATCGGAAGCTCTATCGCGAGCTGAGATCGGTAGAGGAAGAACTGAACTCTGCCGAAACCGACGAGGCTGAACGCCTCAGGCGGATCGACTTGCTGACCTTCCAGATCACCGAGCTCGAGGACGCGGATATCACCGTTGGCGAGTATGACAGCCTTACCGAAGAGCGCAACGCCCTGCAAAATCGTGAGAAGATCGCGAAGGAGCTGATGCGCGCGCGTATCGCGCTGGACGGCGATGACGAGGTCGACGGCGCTTTGCGCATGCTTGACGACGCATCGACGTCGGTGATGAACGCTTCGCGTTATCTTTCCTCGCTCGAGGGTGCTTCCGATCGTCTGTCTTCCGCTCTGTATGAGCTACAGGATATCTCCCGCGAGCTGGAGAGCGCGATGGATGACATCGACGCCGACCCCGGACGGCTCGAGGAGATCGAGGAACGGCTCGACCTGCTCTATCGCCTGCGCCACAAGTACGGCGACACCGAGGAAGAGATGCTCGCTTATCTTGATAATGCTCAAAAAGAATTAAAATCCCTTACGGATTACGCTTACAACCGCGAACAGCTGGAGCGCCGCAGGGAAGATCTGTATAATAGTGCTTATAATTCCGCAAAAGAAATATCTGAGATTCGTAAAAAGGTTTGTGAAGACTTTCGCAGCAGCGTGGAACGCGAGATGGCGTTTTTGCAGATGCCGAATGTCCGACTGGCGATTCAGCACGCCGAGGTCGAGCTGAATTCACGTGGTATCGACAAGCTTGAGTTTTTGATCTCTACAAACCCCGGCGAGGAGCCTAAACCCGTCAGCAAGATCGCCTCCGGTGGTGAGCTGTCGCGTATGATGCTCGCGATCAAGACCGTGCTGTCCCGCGCGGACTTTGTCCAGACGCTGATCTTCGACGAGATTGATACCGGTATCTCGGGTTCAGCCGCCGACAGGGTCGGCAAGAAGCTCAGTCAGCTTTCCTGCGACCGTCAGGTGCTTTGCGTTACCCATCAGGCGCAGATCGCCGCTTTTGCCGATAATCACCTCTTTATCAGCAAGGAGGTACATGGCGACCGCACCTTCACCCATGTTTCACCGCTTGACGACGACGGCAGGGTAGAGGAGCTCGCGCGGATCGTCGGCGGCGAACAGATCACCGACAGCGCCCGCAACCACGCGAAGGAACTGCTGATTGCCGCAAGGAATGTATAAACCCATAATATATCGTAAAAAACTACTTTTAATATAAAGAAAGGAGCCGTCATGAAGAAATGGATTACCAGAAAACTGAATAAGGATAACGCGGTAGCCATTTCTCAGCGCTATGATCTGCCGATGCTGATCGCCATGCTGCTGGATATCCGAGGGATCAGTGATGAGGCTTCGATCATCGACTACCTGTCGAACGAGACGCTCACCGCATCACCCTTCGAGATCAAGGATATGGATAATGCAGTCGAAAGGATACAGGCAGCGATCGAGGACAACGAGCGCATCTGTGTTTACGGCGATTTTGACGCCGACGGCGTAACGGCTACGGCTCTCTTGTACTCCTATCTCTCCGATATCGGCGCAAACGCGATGTACTATATCCCTTCCCGTGAGACGGAGGGCTACGGACTGAACAAAGGCGCTGTCGGTCGGCTGTATGAGCAGGGGGTGAGCCTGATCGTGACCGTCGATAACGGCGTTGCGGCAGTCGATGAGGTCGATTACGCGAACAGCCTCGGTATCGACACCGTCATTACCGATCACCATGCCGTTCCCGATGTTCTGCCCGACGCGGTCGCTGTGATCGACCTGCACCGTCCTGATTGCAATAGTTCTTTTAAGGAATTATCAGGCGTCGGCGTCGCGTTTAAGCTGGTACAGGCGATCGAGGGAGAGTATGCCGATGTGGAGGGCTTGTTGGAGAACTACTCCGACCTCGCCGCGATCGGTACCGTCGGTGATATCGTTTCTCTGCGCGGCGAGAACCGTGTGCTGGTCAAAAACGGTCTGCGCCATATCAATAACGGCGACCGACTGGGAATCGCCGCCCTCATTGAGGACGCGGGTCTCAGCGGCAAGCAGCTCTCAGCCGGTAACCTCAGCTTTACCCTTGTTCCGCGTATCAACGCGGGCGGCAGACTGGGACTCTCTAAAAAATCCGTCACCATGCTCCTGACCGATGACGAAGAATATGCCGCCGATATCGCCGCGGAGCTCAGCGAGGATAATACCGAGCGCCAGCGCATCGAGCGCGAGATCCTCTCCGATATCGACGATATGATCCGCGAGGAACCGTCCATCGTGAATAACCGAATCATCGTCGTCTACGGCGAAGGTTGGCACAAGGGTGTGATCGGCATCGTTGCTTCACGCATCAAGGAGGTCTACGCCAAGCCCGCTATCGTTATTACCCTCGACGGTGATATCTGCCGCGCCTCGGGACGTTCGGTCTCGGGCTTCTCGCTGATCGACGCGGTGTTCTCGTGTGAGGATCTGCTCGACCAGTGCGGCGGTCATCCGATGGCGGTAGGCTTCGGGGTCCGCAGAGAGAACATCGAGCTCTTTATCAAGCGTATCAACGCTTATGCGGCAGAGCATCCGATTCCCGTGCCGACTTTGCAGCTGGACTGCAAGCTCAATCCCGCTCAGCTGAGCGTGGATCTCGCCCGCGGTCTGAGCCTGATGGAGCCTTACGGCGCCGATAATCCGACTCCGCTGTTCGGACTGTTCAACATGACCCTCCGCGATATCCGCGAGATGGGCGGCGGAAAGCACCTCAGACTGACCCTGTCCAGAGGCGACAGCACCGTCTATGCCCTGCGTTTTTCCACAACGCTTGAGGAGTTCCCCTATCAGCCCGGGGATGTGGTCGATCTGGCAGTCACGCTGGATATCAATCATTATAACAATTCCGAGAGTCTGTCCGTCATCATTCGCGACATGCGCTTCTCGGGTATGGATGAGGATGAGATTATTTCCTCAAAAGAACTATTTGAACGTTTCTGCCGCGGTGATCGGCTCGCGCCCTTTGAGGCGCGATCATTGATCCCTGATCGTCAGGAATTCGCCGTTGTTTACCGTTTTCTGCGCGCGAATAACGGTTTTCGCTATTCCTTCGACGCGCTGATGTATCGCCTTAAAGCAAGCATCGGCTACGGTAAGCTGAGGGTCATCCTCGAGTGCATGAACGAGCTCGGCTTGATCCGGATATTCGAGGGAATGTATGATTTTGAGATCAAGATGTGCGAGGTCGGCGGTAAGGTCGATCTGAACACATCCGTTATCATAAAGAAGTTAAGGGAGGTGAGCGCGGATGAGTGACGTCGTTCATTATCAGGACTTTGACGAGTTGATGTATCTGATCGATAAGAGCAGCGTCAAGTACAATAAGCGTAAGATCAAAAAAGCGTATGAGTTCGCCAACCTCGCTCACGGTGACCAGCGGCGCGTATCCGGCGTGCCGTATATCCTGCATCCGACGTCCGTCGCGTGCATCGTCGCCGAGATGGGCATGGACACCGATTCCGTCGTCGCAGCTCTCCTTCACGACACCGTCGAGGATACCGCCGTTACGCTCGAGGAGGTAAAGGTCAACTTCGGCGAGGATGTTATGAATCTCGTCGACGGACTGACCAAGATCAGCAAGATCGTCTACACCGACCGCGAGGAGCGACAGGCGGAGAATGTTCGTAAGATGCTGATCGCCATGAGTAACGATATCCGCGTGATCATCGTCAAGCTCGCCGACCGCGTCCATAATATGCGCACCATTGAATGCGTCAAAGAGCAGAAGCGCCGCGATAAGGCTCTCGAATGCATGGAGGTCTATGCGCCGATCGCGCACCGCCTCGGCATGAAGGCGATCAAGGATGAGCTGGAGGATCTCTCCATGCGTTACCTTGACCCGATCGGTTACGCCGAGATCGAGCGCCAGCTGCAGCTCACCGAGAATGAGCGCAACGCCTTTATCGAGCAGATCAAGCGCAAGATCCTCGACAAGATCGGTTTCTCCATACCGCATGTCACGATCTCGGGAAGGGTAAAGTCGGTGGTATCTATCTACCGCAAGACCATCATGCAGGGTCGCGATATGGATCAGATCTTCGACGTCTTCGCCGTGCGCGTGATCGTCAATACCATCGCCGACTGCTATAACGTGCTGGGTATCGTCCACGATATCTTCACTCCGGTGCAGAACCGCTTCAAGGACTATATCGCTTCGCCGAAATCCAATATGTATCAGAGCCTGCATACCACCGTTTTCGACAAGAACGGTATCCCCTTCGAGGTGCAGATCCGCACCTATGAGATGCATCATACCGCCGAATACGGTATCGCGGCTCACTGGAAGTATAAGCTCAAGCTGCGCGGCAAGCAGGACAGCCTGGACGAAAATCTGAACTGGATCCGTCAGGTCCTGGAGGAGCAAAACGCCTCCGACGACAAGACCGAGATCGTCAAAACCATCAAGTACGACCTCTCTCAAAACGAGGTCTATGTCTTTACGCCTAAGGGCGATATCATCAATTTGCCCGCGGGTTCCACCGTGATCGATATGGCTTACGCCATCCATTCCGGCGTCGGCAACCGCATGGTCGGCGCCAAGGTCAACGGACGTATCGTGCCCATCGACTACAAGGTCAAGAGCAGCGATATCGTCGAGATCCTGACCCAGAAGGAAGGAACCGGTCCCAAGCGTGACTGGCTCAAGATTGTCAAGACCAACTCCGCCCGATCCAAGATTCGTCAGTGGTTCAAGAAGGAACGCCGCGAGGAGAACATCACCGAGGGTAAGGCGATGTTTGAGCATGAGCTCAAGAAGGCGGGTATGCAGTTCGCCGAGGAGGATCTCGAGGAGTGCCTGCAGCCGATCATCCAGCGCCATTACTGCAATTCGCTCGATGACTTCTACGCCTCTATCGGCTACGGCGGTATCCAGCTGTGGAAGATCATGCCCCGCGTCAAGGAAATCTATACCAAGAAGTATAAGAAGTCCGAGGAAGCGCCTCAGCCCATCAACGAGGAACGTACTCCCAAGCGCAAGAAGCATGTCGGCTCAGGCGTGACCGTCGAGGGACTCGACGACTGCCTGATCAAGTTCTCCCGATGCTGTAATCCGCTGCCGGGGGACGAGATCATCGGCTATATCACCCGCGGCTTCGGCGTTTCCATCCACAAGCGCTCCTGTACCAACGTTCCCGCCGACCTCTCCGCTTGTGAGGAGCCCGAACGCTGGGTCAACGCTCACTGGGATGAGGAGATCAACGAGTCCTTCCAGAGTACCTTGGAGATCGTCTGTAACGACCGTACCGGTTTCCTTGCCGACGTGACACGCGAGCTCTCCAACATGCGTATCTTTATCCACATGCTCAACTCGCGCGAGCTCAAGGATAATCAGGCGATGGTCACCGTGACGATCGAGATCAACAACATGGATCACCTGCGTTCCGTGATGGCGCACCTCGCTCAGATCAACGGCATCGTTTCCATCACCAGAATTTAACAGGGCTTCCTTTTATTATTGTTTTTCCGACAGAAAGAGTGATATATTATGAAAGCAGTGCTCCAGCGCGTGACGCGCGCGAGCGTGACCGTAGAAGGGGAGAGGATCTCCGCAATCGACGGCGGTCTGCTGATTCTGTTGGGTGTTGCCGAGGGCGATACCCGCCGCGACGCTGAGGTGCTCGCGGATAAGATCGCGAACCTGCGCATCTTCAGCGACAGCGACGATAAAATGAACCTGTCCCTTCTGACGACGGGCGGCTCGGCACTGGTGGTATCGCAGTTTACCCTGTGCGCCAACTGCATCAAGGGCAGACGTCCCGACTTCTTCGGCGCGGCGAAGCCCGATACCGCGAATGAACTGTATGAATATTTCTGCGAAAGAATTAAAGATACGGGCGTAACAACCGTCGGCAAGGGCGTTTTCGGCGCGGATATGAAGGTCGAACTGCTCAACGACGGACCCGTTACCATTATTCTCGACAGTGGGGAATTGAAGAAATGATCAAGATAGATTATGATGTTGTCGGCATGATCGGCACCAACTGTTACCTGATAGAGGATGAGGCGAGCGGTGCGCTGGCGGTCATCGACCCCGGCGACCACAGCGACGCGGTCATCTCCGAGATCGACCGCCGAGGCGGAAAGCTCGACTATATCCTGCTGACCCACGGTCATTATGACCATGTTTTGGGTGTGGCGGAGCTATGCGAACGTTATCATCCTACGGTATGCGCGGCGCAGAAGGAACTCCTGCTCATCTCTGAGCCGAGCTATAATCTGTCGAAGAATCATGGTCTGACCATCCCGCCTTTCACCGTCGGCCGCCCGCTCAAGGATGGCGATACCGTCACGCTGGGTGAGAGCGAGATTCGTTTCCTCCTGACGCCCGGCCATACGATGGGCAGCGGGTGCTATATCGTGGACGACTGTATCTTTTCGGGCGATACGCTGTTCTGCACGAGCGTCGGGCGCACTGACTTCCCGACCTCGAGCATGAGGGATATGATGAAGTCGATCGAGCGCCTCAGGGACCTTGACGGCGACTACCGCGTGTTCCCGGGACATGATATGTTCACTACCTTGAATCAGGAAAGAAAGTACAACCCGTATATGCAATAATTACAGATAAAAGATAAGAGATAAAAGATAATAGTTGCGGGAAATGCCGACGCATTTTGATTGATAGGTTGTTTTATAAATCGGGTGTGGGCGCAGCCCACCATTCATTGTTATCTGTTCTCTATTCTCTGTTCTCTTAAAACATGAATCTATATATCGATAACCACAAGTTCCATTATGAAATGGAGAACCTCTGCCGTGCTTTCCTCTTTACCGAGGAGGTTACAGTAATACACCAATGGAATACTCTTGAAGCGCCTTATATCCTGACCTCCGTATATGACGAGGTCAGGGTAGAATTATGTGCAGACGGTGAGCGCAGGGAACTGACCGCCCCGCTGAGCGATGATGACGAGCTGCAGATGGGAATCCTGCTCTACCGACTGCTCTCAGCGCATTATCATCGCGAGCTGCCGTGGGGAATCCTGACCGGCGTGCGGCCGATCAAACTGTTCTCGCGGCTCGCCGATAAGGATGGGGAAGAGGAAACACAGCGATATTTCCGCGACACCCTTCTCGTCAGCGCTGAGAAGACCGAGCTTGCCAAAACCGTTCGTCATAATCAGAGAGCGATCATCGAGCGCTCCGGCAAGCGTTCCTTCTCACTGTACGTCAGCATCCCGTTCTGCCCGACTCGGTGCAGCTACTGCTCCTTTGTCAGCCAGAGCATCGAGAAGGCGAAGAAACTGATCGAAGAGTACGTCCCGCTGCTGCTCGGTGAGATCCGCTATACGGCGGAGCTGGCACGGGAGCTTGATCTGCGGCTGGAGTCCGTCTATATCGGCGGCGGTACGCCCACGACCCTTAATGCCGAACAGCTCGATCTCCTGCTCAGTGAGATCGAGACGGATTTTGACATGAGCCGCTGTGCGGAATTCACGGTCGAAGCGGGTCGTCCCGATACCGTTACGCGTGAGAAGCTGGCGGCGTTGAAAAAGCATGCCGTCACCCGTATCTCGATCAATCCCCAGACCTTCAACGACAGTGTGCTGGAGCATATCGGACGCAAGCATAATTCACAGCAGACAATCGACGCCTTTCGTCTCGCGCGGGAGCTGGGCTTTGACAACATCAACATGGATCTGATCGCGGGGCTTACCACCGATACGCCCGAGAGCTTTGAACGCACCATCGGTATTATCCGCGAGCTCGACCCCGAAAGCGTGACCGTTCATACCCTTGCCGTCAAGCGCTCCGCCCGCCTTGATTCCGCCGACGCGGTACGGGAACAGGCGTATACAGCGCAGATGCTCGCTTATGCCACTGTTCAGCTGACCGACGGCGGCTATGAGCCGTACTACCTCTACCGACAGAGCAAGATGCTCTCGAATTTGGAGAATATCGGCTGGGCAAAGCCCGGGTATTTCAGCCCCTACAACGTGTACATCATGGAGGAGACCCACTCGATCCTCGCCTGCGGAGCGGGAGCGGTGACCAAGCTGCGCGATACCGCCTCCGACTACCTTGAGCGAATATTCAACTTCAAATATCCGTATGAATATATCAGCCGCTTTGACGAGTTGTTACAGCGCAAGCAGCGCGTGAAATCTTTTTATGGTGAATACAACGAATAATTCTCCGCACGGTTGAATTATCCTTTTACCTGTGATAAAATACCTCTTTAGTTAGAATATCCGATCTGTCGATTGTTGTTATCCCCGGCGGATAACAGTAAATGGAGTGATTGAATGAATAACGACAGTTTAAGTAAGAATACGTCAAAAACCTTTGTCAAGGGCGCCTTGATCATGACCGTCAGTATGGTCGTCGTCAAGCTGCTCGGCATGTTCTACAAGATCTTCCTGTACCGCATGTACGCGGGCTATGATGAGATCGCCGGCTTCTCTATGGGAAGCGTCGGTCAGGGACTGCTGAGTAACGCTTATGAGGTCTATACGCCGCTGTTCGCGCTGGCGACGGCGGGCTTTCCGATCGCGGTATCGCGACTGATCGCCGAGAGCGTCGCCCAGAAACGCTACAAGGACGTAGCGGTCATCCACAAGACCTCCAAGCGCCTGTTCATCGTCATGGGTCTGGTGTGCTTTGCTCTGATGATCGGTATCAGCTTCGTCTATGTCTCGATCATCAAGCAGCCGTTGTCCCTGTACGCGATGATGACCTTGTCGCCCGCGGTATTCCTTGGGTGTCTGGTGTCGATCTATCGCGGCTACTACGAGGGTCAGCGCAACATGTTCCCCTCCGCCTGCTCTGAGGTCGTGGAGATGCTGGTCAAGGTCGTCAGCGGTCTGATGCTCGGCTTCCTCGTCATGAAGTTCGGTATGTCCGAGTTCACTGCTTCGGGCACCGTATTCGGCAAGACCTTTGACACCCCCCGGAACGCTATGCAGACTCTGCTCGCTTATTCGGTCGCGGCGGCGATCGCGGGTATCGCGCTGGGCTCACTGTTTGCGTTCCTTTTCCTGCGTATCTACTACAGCAAGCACAAGTTCATAGTCACCGACGAGATGATGCATGATTCCGTCGACGCTCGTACCCAGCAGGAAACCTTAAAGATCCTCGTCAAAACCGCCGTACCGATCATCCTGTCTGCGTTTATCATGAATATCTCTACGACCATCGACTCGGTGGTCATCCAGAACGTGCTGTATCATACCAGCCTGACCAACGGCGATCTGCTGGTCGCGCAGTTCGGCTCTCAGTACGCCGAGAAGCTCTCCCACATGGTACATCCCGTGGGTACGGAGGAGATCTCGCTGCATACCTCGCTGTGGGGCTGCTTTGCGAACGCTCTGCCGCTGATGCAGCTCGTAACGACCGTCACTCAGGTCTTCGGTACCTCGGCACTGCCGAACGTTACCGCCGCTTACAGCTCCGGCGATAAGAAGGAACTCAAGACGAGCATCGAGACCGTGTTGAAGATGACGATGATGTTCACCCTGCCGGCGGGACTGTCGCTGTTCGCGCTCGCTAAGCCGATCATCACCCTGCTCTACGGCGGCGGCTTCGAGGGCGATGTCTCCGCCTCGATCCTGAGCATCATGGGCTTCTCCTGCATCGTTGTCGCGGCATCTACGCCCGTCATGAGTATGCTGCAGAGTCTCGGTAAGGTTCATCTGCCGCTGATCCTGTGCACCATCGCTATGGTCATCAAAGTCGCGACCAACTACCTCTTCGTCAGCATCGTAGAGATCAACGTTACCGGCGCGGCTGTCGGCTCTCTGGTCGCCTTCACCTTCGTGTTCATCGTCGGTATGTACCTCTTGATCCGTCACTCGGGCTGTATGCCGAATTTCGTCAATACGATGTTGAAGCCGCTGATCTCCGGTGCGATCTGTGCCGCGACTGCGTTCGGCGTTTATAAGCTGTTCAGCATGTTCACCGGCAACCTTATTTCCATCGTTGCATGCGTTGTCGTAGCGGTCATCGTGTATGTTCTCGCTCTGATGCTGATGCGTACCTTCAGCAAGGATGAGATCGCCATGCTTCCAAAAGGTAAAAATATTGTAACAATCCTTGAAAAACTTCATCTATTAAGGTAATATAGTAATACCAATGGGTAAAATGAGTGAAATTATGGATTTTCAGTATAAGGACGCTTATAATATTACTGATCTGATCGGTATTATGCGTATCCTTCGCTCCCCGAACGGCTGTCCCTGGGATAAGGTGCAGACCCATGAGAGCATCCGCCAGAATTTTATCGAAGAGACCTACGAGGCGGTCGAAGCCATCGACAAGGGTGACTCTCCCTTGCTGAGAGAGGAGCTCGGCGACGTGCTGATGCAGGTGATCTTCCACTCCCTGATGGAGGAGGAAGAAGGACGCTTCAACTTTGATGATGTTTGTAATGACGTCTGTCAGAAGCTGATCATCCGCCACCCGCACGTGTTCGGTAACGTCGACGCCGAAACGCCCGAGGAGGTGCTCCGCAACTGGGACGCCATCAAGATGCAGACCAAGTCGCAGGAGAGCTACGCCGATTCTGTCGATGATGTAGCGAGATCCCTCCCCGCTCTGATGCGTGCGCAGAAGGTTCAGAAGCGCTCCGCAAAGTCCGGCATGGATTTCAAGGACGCTGCCGACGCCGCATCAAAGGTGCCCGAAGAACAGCAGGAGCTTTTCAAGGCGATCGAGAGCGGCGACAAGGCGCAGATCGAGGAAGAGCTCGGCGATCTTCTGTTCTCTGTCGTCAACATCGCGCGGTTCGCGGGTGTGGACGCCGAACAGGCGCTGTATCGCTCGACCGATAAATTCTCTAAGCGGTTTCGTGCAGTCGAGGAGCTCGCGCGCGAGCGCGGCATCGACATGAAAACCGCCCAACCATCGTTAATTGATTCCCTTTGGGAAGAAGTTAAATAGAAAATACGCGGTAACACCGCAATAATTTATTGGAGGAAAACAAAATGAAAAAGTCTGAACTCATCGCAATTGTTGCTGAAAAAGCTGCTATTTCCAAGAAGGACGCTGAGGCTGCTGTAGCCGCTACCTTCGACACCATCGTAGAGACCATCGCTGCCGGCGACAAGATCCAGCTGGTTGGTTTCGGTACTTTTGAGAGAAGAGAGAGAAACGCTCGTACCGGTGTTGATCCCAGAACCAACGCTAAGATTGAGATCCCCGCTTCCAAGGTTCCCGCTTTCAAGGCAGGTAAGGCTTTCAAGGACGCTGTAAACAAGTAATTTTTGCAAGACCCAAGGGCTGACAGGTAACTGTCAGCCTTTTTTGTTTAGCAAACAGCGGTCAGTGATAATTGCATGAAACGGTGTATGACGTAGAACGGGATGATTTCATCAACGCCGCTTCACTTGTCGCAAAAGAGTACGACGGACTTCCAAGAGCGTTTGATGAATACGTCACCGAGGGTAAGCCGCTTGGAGATCTGGACGACGACAATGTTATCTCGATTATTGATGCGACTATCATCCAACGCTGTGACGCCCGTATCCGTGATTACCCTGACAATGATAAAATAGACTTATACTCGTGGAACCGTGAACCAATGTACTACTCCGATTTTAACCGCGACGGCGATCGAAACATCCTTGATGTGACCGCGATCCAGCGCTATCTGGTTGATCTGCCTTATTAATTCTGATTTAGAAATATAAGCCCCCCGCTGAGTGCACGCTCAGCGGCGCTTTCTTTTAAATTCACAGTTAATTTACAAAGAATTAGCACTCTCGCCTTGACAGTGCTAAAAATTGGAAGTATAATAGAGTCATAGTGAAAATCAATCAAAAGAGGTAATAGACTATGGCTAAAAAGCAATTCAAGACTGAATCCAAGAAGCTGCTGGATATGATGGTCAACTCCATCTATACCCATAAGGAGATCTTTCTGCGCGAGCTGATCTCGAACGCATCCGACGCAATCGACAAGCTCTATTTCCGTTCGCTGACTGACGACAGCGTGGGTCTCAAGCACTCCGACTTCGAGATCCGTCTCGCGGTCGATAAGGAGAACCGCATCCTTACCGTTACCGATAACGGTATCGGCATGACGAAGGACGAGCTTGAGAACAACCTCGGTACCATCGCGAAGTCCGGTTCCCTCGACTTCAAGTCCGACGAGGAGAACAAGAACGACAAGATCGATATCATCGGTCAGTTCGGCGTAGGCTTTTACTCCGCGTTCATGGTCGCCGACAATATCAAGGTTGAGAGCCGCGCCTACGGCTCTGACGAAGCCTTTGTCTGGGAGTCCTCGGGCGCCGACGGCTATACCGTCAAGCCCTGTGATAAGGACATCGCCGGTACGGTCATCACCCTGCATATCAAGGAGGATACCGAGGAGGAGAAGTACGGTGAGTTCCTCGAGACCTACCGTATCCGCGAGCTGATCAAGAAGTACAGCGATTATATCCGCTATCCCATCAAGATGCTGACCTCTCACCGTCAGCTCAAGGAGGGGACTGAGAACGAGTATGAGGACGTCTTTGAGGATGAGACCCTCAACAGCATGACCCCGATCTGGAAGAAGCCCCAAAGCAAGGTCAAGGATGAGGAGTACGCCGAGTATTACAAGGCGAAGTTCGCCGATTACGAAGCGCCGCTGAAGGTCATCCGTCAGTCCACCGAGGGCAACGCCACCTACACCGCCCTGCTGTTCATCCCCGCCCACGCACCGTACGATTACTACAGCCGTGATTATGAGAAGGGCTTACAGCTCTACTCGAGCTCCGTCATGATCATGGAGAAGTGCAAGGATCTGCTGCCCGATCATTTCAGCTTCGTCAAGGGTCTGGTCGACAGTGCTGACCTGAGTCTGAACATCTCCCGCGAGATGCTCCAGCATGACCGTCAGCTGAAGATCATCGCGAAAGCGCTGGAGAAGAAGATCGCCTCCGAGCTTAGCAAGATGCTGAAATCCGACCGTGAGAAATACGAGCAGTTCTTCAAGGAGTTCGGCGCTCAGCTTAAGTGGGGCATCTATTCCACCTTCGGCGCCAATCGTGAGGAGCTCCAGGATCTCCTGCTCTTCAAGACATCCGCTGACGCCAAGCCCGGCGAGGTTAAGTTCACCACTTTAAAAGAGTATGTGGACCGTGCGCGCGAGAATCAGGATAAGATCTATTATGCCGTAGGGGAGACCGCCGAGAAGATCGCAATGCTCCCGCAGGTCGAGAGCGTGCTTTCGAAGGGCTATGAGGTGCTCTACCTGACCGAGGATATCGACGAATTCTGCGTCCAGATCCTGCGTGATTATGATAAGAAGACATTTTTGAACGTCTGCACCGACAACCTCGACCTCGGCGACGAGGAGGAGAAGGCGCAGCTCAAGGAAGCGAACGACAACAGCGAGGAGCTGTTCAAGTTCATGAAGGAGTCTATCGGCGATAAGGTCGCGAAGGTTCGCTATACCAATACGCTGAAGAACCACGCTGTCTGCCTGTCCAGCGAGGGTAACGTCTCCGTCGGAATGGAGCAGATACTAAACAAGATGCCCGGCACCGAGGGTCAGAACATCAAGGCGGAGACCGTCCTCGAGATCAACATGGATCACCCGATTAAGGATAAGCTGCTGTTCCTCTTCGGCAACGATAAGGATAAGCTCGCTGATTACAGCAAAATCCTCTATGCCCAGGCGCGCCTGATCAACGGCTTGAACCTCGAGAACCCCGCCGAGATCAGTGATCTGGTATGTGATCTGATGGTATAACAGCTGTATAATTCTATATTGGAATAATGCTCGAAGGTTTTTGATCTTCGGGCATTTTTATTTGGTTTTCTGCCGATACTGGGGTAACGGCACTTGACCGAAGGGCGCTTTATGTGGTATGATATATTCTGTATAAGTAGTAGTATGCCTATCGGCTGTACATTACGATCGTATTTTGTTCTCCTGTGCGGAAAACGGAGAATTCGGATACAGCTCATTACCCGAGCAAAAGACTATAAGGAGGTATTGATTTGAGCGAGAAGAAAAAAACTCAAATGACAAAGGGCAAGCCGAAAAAGCCCCAGAATACGAAGAAAAATAAGGCGGAGCCGAAGAAGGTCTATAAACCGACCGTGACAGCCAACACGAAAGGAAAGAAGCCGCGCCCCAAAAAGAAGAAGCTTCCCGAGAAGCCCTCTGTTCGTGTGGCGTTCCTCGGCGGCCTGAACGAGATCGGTAAGAATCTGACCGTCTTCGAATGTCAGGATGATATCGTCATCATCGACTCCGGTATGGCGTTCCCCGACGGCGATATGCTGGGCGTCGATCTCGTGATCCCCGATTACACCTATCTGGAGGAGAACCGCGACAAGATCCGCGGCGTGGTCATCACCCACGGACATGAGGATCATATCGGCGGTATCCCGTATCTGCTTGCGAAGGTGAACGTCCCGATCTACGGCACGCCGCTGACGATCGGACTGATCGAGAACAAGCTGCGCGAGCATAGCCTTTCTGCGCCGCCCACACTTATCAAGAAGAACGCGGGCGAGCATATCAAGCTAGGCTGCTTTGATATCGAGCTCATCCACGTCAATCACAGTATCCCCGACGCGGTTGCCGTTGCCATGCATACCCCCGCGGGTGTTCTGGTACACACCGGCGACTTCAAGATCGACTATACGCCCATGCAGGGTGAGCCCACCGACCTCAACCGTTTTGCGGCATTGGGCAGCGAGGGCGTTCTGGCGCTCTTTGCCGAGAGCACCAACGCGGAGCGCCCCGGCTATACGCCTACCGAGGCGAAGATCAACGACAGCTTCGATAAGCTGTTCACCACCGCCCGTAACAAGCGCATCATCATCGCGACCTTCGCGTCCAATATCAGCCGTATCCAGCAGATCATCAACTGCGCTCATCGCTACGGCAGGAAGCTCGCCTTCTCCGGCCGTTCTATGATCAACTACATGAAGGTCGCGCAGGAGCTGGGCTATGTCAAGGTCCCCGAAAATATGATCATCGATATTGACAGACTCAAGGGCTATCCGCCCCAGCAGATCGTGCTGGCGACGACCGGTTCCCAGGGCGAGCCGATGTCCGCGCTCTCCAGAATGGCGTACTCCGATCACCGAAAGGTGAGTGTCGGCGCGGGCGACTTCATCATTATTTCCGCAAAGCCCATCCCCGGTAACGAGCGTACCGTCGGCAACGTCGTCGATGAGCTGTTAAAGCGTGGCTGTGACGTCGTATACGAGAGCATGTACGAGGTGCATGTCTCCGGCCACGCCTGTCAGGAGGAGCTGAAGCTCATCCACGCGCTGGTAAAGCCCAAGTACTTTGTCCCCGTCCACGGCGAGCAGAAAATGCTGCAGAAGCACCGCGCGCTTGCGATGTCGATGGGTATGGATAGCAAGAATATTTATATCGGCGATATCGGCAGAAAGGTCGAGATCAACGAGTACACGGGTATCAAGGAGCTCGAGCCCGTCACCGCCGGTAAGGTCTTTGTCGACGGATTAGGCGTCGGCGACGTCGGCTCCATCGTGCTTCGCGACCGTAAGCATCTGGGTCAGGACGGCTTGATCATCATTGTCGCTTCTCTCGATGTCTACGACGGTCATGTTATCAGCGGCCCCGATATCGTCTCGCGCGGCTTCGTCTATGTCCGTGAGAGCGGCGATTTGATGGATGACATCAAGTCGCTCGCGCTCGATATCCTTGACGACTGTTCCCGCCGTAATATCCATGAGTGGGGCGTGATCAAGAATATGATCAAGGATGATATTGCGAAGCTGATCGTCCGCCAGACCGGCCGTTCCCCGATGATCCTCCCCATTCTGATGGAAGTATAAAAGACTCACCCGACATACCTGATAACGTAATTACGGAGGTGCTTTATGAAAAGGTCAATTGTATGCTTGATCCTGTCCCTGCTGCTGGTGTTCACCGCTATGCCGATGACGGTCGGCGCGGCTGAGACCGATACCGCTGCAACCGGCGATCTGAGCATCGACTTCGTCTACTATCCGGATAAAAACTTCGCCGTAGCGTATTGGGAGCCGGTTTATAATGCCGTAAGGTATGATATCTGGTTCGAGAACAGCAAACCCGGAACTGATCATTTTGCTCAGGTGGGTTCCGTCCTGTCACAGTCGGCTGATAAGGGATGCACGATGTCCTTCGACAGCTCTTTCTTCCTCGATGCCGGAGAGGGCGGTTCTGATTATCTGGTAAAGATCGAGGCGATTGATCAGTACGGTCAGATGATTGCGAATGGACAGTCCAATACCATCACAACAAATATTGAGATACTCAAAACACCTAAAGCGACCTTTGGAACAAACGGAATCATTTCATGGAACCCGGTGCCCAACGCAAAATCATATCAGGTGACGATTTACCGTGACTCGATACAGTATCACTGTGCTGTGATCACTGCGCAAACGAGTGTGAATGTTTCCAATCACCTTACGCTCGGCAATCGTTACTTTGCGTTTGTCGTCGCGGTCAACGGCGAGGATTTCCGCAACAGCCTGAGATGTCAGACGGATGTGGTCACTTATCAGGGAACGACCGTCGTTTCGAATTTCGTTATCAGCGGCATCACCGAGCCTGTCGCGGGACAGGCGCCGGACGGCGAGTGCTTGATCCCCGCAAACTGCGGCTACAGACCGACGATCCCGAATTACGGATATATCTCTTGGTATGACGATGACGGTAATCTCCTGAATCCTGATACCGATACCTTCACCGAAGGTAAGAAATACTCAGCTCAGGTCACCCTGATCCCGAACGAGGGCTATGAGTTCGCCGAGTCCGGACTGACCGGAACGATGAACGGCAAGGATACCACGAAGTCGATCTTCATCGCAACGGCGAAAAAGAAGATCTATATGAGCCGCTGGTTCACCTGCGCCGCCTCCGACGACGCGCTCAGCGGTACGGTAACGAGCTTTCTGAACAGTACCGACGAGACAAAGATCACCTTCCGCAACCTTACGACAAACGCGACCGGCATCATCCGTGTAAAGGGTAACAGCGCAACCTATTCGATCCCCAAGATGCCCGCCGGACAATACATGATCTATGTTACAAAGCCAAATCACGCGCCCCGCACCTATAACATCATCGTTAACGCTGCCGCTCAGACGCTGAACCTCAAGATCCACCCCCTCGGCGATATCGACGGCAACGGAAAGGTCACGACTACGGATTTCGGCAGGGCGAACGCTCACGCGCGAGGCAGCTTGGTTCTTACGGGCTATGATTTGAGCTGTGCCGATTTAAACGGCGACGGAAAAGTGACGACCCTTGACGCCGGCAGGATCAACGCCCACGCAAGAGGTCAAAGCAAGCTCTGGTGAGCCGCTATCAAACATGCCGAAAAGTAAGCAGAGAACGGTTCCTGAGATGAAGGTCCGTAGGGGCGGCCGCTGACTGCCCGCCGGATGGGGCGTTTGCTGATGATACTTCCCACACCGATGGAAGTATAAACAATATTATTATTCTCCTATATAATCACGGGGGTGCTTATGAAAAAGTCAATTATCTGTATGCTCCTGTCTCTGCTGCTGGTGTTCACCGCTCTGCCGGTGACGGCGGGCGCGGCAGCTTCGTTAGAAAAGGGAGCCTCCGAGGTCGCCGAGACCGGTAGTTCCGAAGGCTCGTTAAAGAATGTTCGTATCTCTGACGACGGTATCCTTTCATGGGATCCGTTCCTCGGTGCGACTTGTTATTATTTTGGCGTTTATACCGGCGGCGGGTGGTGGTATGCCGAAAAAGGAACGATGATCGATCTGCGCCAATTATGTATAGATCACGCTTATCCAAGTGGTACCTTCGACGTGAGACTGGAGGCATGGAGCAAAGCCGGTAACGAGGGAGGTCATCAATTATCAGAGAGATGGGAGGGTACTTACACCTTTGTGAATTCCAACCCTCAACTCTCAACTCCCACGAATCTGCGGTGGGAAGGTACTTTCGGGGTATGGGACGCAGTTCCTGACGCGGGGGAATACGTTATTTGGCTATACGCTGATGGCGTGCGATTGAATTCTTCTGCTGCGGAAACAACATATTTCAATTTTGCTTCTTGGATAGTATCAGGAACCAAATCCTATACATTTACGGTTCAAGCATGCGGCAATGGTCATACGGCAAGCGATGTCGCTGTCAGCTCCGCTAAGACATTTACGAAAAACTACGCCGTGCGCACGATTACTTTTGATGCGAACGGCGGCTCCGTCACCCCGTCAACCATAAAGACCGACACATCCGGTTGGTTGACAGCAGATTTGCCTACGCCGACCCGCACCAACTATACTTTTGTCGGATGGACAATCAGGAAAAACGATGGGCCGATGGTAAATAACTACGATTCTTACCTTGAGGACACTACTCTGTACGCAAAATGGACTTTCGGTCCGATCTCTCATTTCGTCATCACCGGCATCACGGAGCCTGTCGCGGGTGAATCGCCGGACGGCGAGTGCTTGATCCCCGCAAACTGCGGCTACAGACCGACGATCCCGAATTACGGATATATCTCTTGGTATGACGATGACGGTAATCTCCTGAATCCTGATACCGATACCTTCACCGAAGGTAAGAAATACTCAGCTCAGGTCACCCTGATCCCGAACGAGGGCTATGAGTTCGCCGAGTCCGGACTGACCGGCACGATGAACGGCAAGGATACCACAAAATCTATATGGGTCGCGACCCCGAAGAAGAAGATCACTATGAGCCGCCGGTTCACCTGCGCCGCCCCTGCCGACGATCTCAGCGGTACGGTGACAAGCTTCCTGAACAGTACCGACGAGACAACGATCAGCTTCCGCAACCTTACGACAGGTGAGACCGGCGTCGTCCGTGTAACGGGTAACAGCACGACCTATTCGATTCATAATCTGCCCGGCGGACGATACATGTTCTATGTTGCAAAGCCGAATCATGTGACGCGCAATTATTCGATTGTCGTCGGCTCCACCCCTCAGACGCTGGATTTCAAGATCCATCCCCTCGGCGATATAGACGGCAACGGAAAGGTCACGACTACGGATTTCGGCAGGGTGAACGCTCACGCGCGAGGCAGCTTGGTTCTTACGGGCTATGAGTTAAGCTGTGCCGATGTGAACGGCGACGGAGATATAACGACTCTTGACGCCGGAAGGATCAATGCGCACGCAAGAGGTCAAAGCAAGCTCTGGTAAATAAATCGTTCATGCCTGAGGCATGAAATGCGGGATAATCCCCGTGTAATTTATCAAAATTATGAAGAAAAAACGTATCTGGACGGTACTTCCCGTCTATCTGATCCTCTCGGTATTGCTGATCCCAATGTCAGCGATGACCTTCTACTACAACCGAATACTGGGTATCATTGAGCTCGTGATCTCCGCGATCATCGTCGCTGTTGTGTTCTCGCTGGCGCTCAAGTTCCGCGGCTATATCCGTTCGCTGAGCATGTCGGCGATGGACGACTGCTTCTCACCGGATGAAAAGCGGCTCGAAGCGATGAAAACGCCTGTCGCCGTCTGCGGCGAGCACGGCGAGCTGATCGCCTATAACGAGTTGTTTCGCAAGGCGTTCTTAGGTGATGAAGACGGAGAGAACAACAGCATCGAGACATATCTCTCGGGTATTGACGCCTATTCCGCCATCATGAGCGGTACCTTCGACGTCGAATACAACGACCGATGCTATACTGTCTTTGCGCACGAGATCTACCACGGTATGCTGTTTGAATTCATCGACGATACCTTCTACAAAAAGACTGCACAGCGTTATGAACAGACTAAAAAGAGCGTCGCGCTGATCGTCTTTGACAACATCGAGGAATTCTCAGCTGAGGCGGATCAGGAGGCTGCCGCTGCCCACCTCAACGCCGAGGATATGCTGTATCGCTGGGCGACTCGGAACGATATCCTGCTCCGTAAGCTGGGCGAGAATCGATATATCGCGGTTTTTGAGGAACGCGTGCTCAACGAGCAGATCGAATCGAAGTTCAGCCTGCTCGATAAGATCCGCGCGATCATCTACAACGGCAGACCCGCTACACTGTCCGTCGGTATCGGCAGAGGCTGTGAAAGCCTGACCGAGAGCGCCCGACAGGCGAAAAAAGCGCTGGATATGGCGCTGGGCAGAGGCGGCGATCAGGTCGCCGTGCTCACCGGAGCGGATTACATCTTTTTCGGCGGCGTCGCCAAGGGCGTTGAAAAATCCTCCAAGGTACGCGTTCGTGCGACCGCGCAGCAGATCGCCGAGAGCATTGAGCGAGCCGATCGCGTCCTGATAATGGGACATAAGTACTCCGATCTCGACAGTATCGGCGCCGCTGCGGGTATGTACGCGCTGATCACCCGAAAATACGGCAAGCCCTGCCATATCGTCGCTGATATCGAACATACCATGGCGCGTGCGATGATCGACCATCTGCGCCGTAATCACAGGGATATGTTTATCGCTCCCGAAGTTGCATTCACAATGACCGGAGCGCGCACCCTGATGATCATTGTCGATACTCATTCGCCTGATTTCGTGGAGAGTGAGCGGCTGTATAAGAGCTGCGGCGAGGTCGTTATCATCGACCATCACCGTAAGATGGTCAACTTTATCGATACGCCCGGCGCATTCCTGCATGAACCGAGCGCTTCATCGGTATGCGAGCTGGTCACCGAGGTGATCGGTTATCTCGGCGAGGATTGCCTGAGCCATACCGACGCCGAGGCGCTGATGGCGGGTATCATGCTGGATACCAAGAACTTTGTCATCAATACCGGCGTGCGTACCTTTGAGGCGGCGGCGTTTCTGCGCAAGAAGGGCGCCGATACCGTTACCGTACGCAACGTCTTTTCCAATTCACTCGAAAATTATCGTGACAAGAGCAGGCTGGTATCCTCGGCGACGCTCTATAACCACTGCGCTATCACCGTAGCGGACGAGCATATGCAGAATTCCCGCGTTGTCTGCGCCCAGGCGGCGGATGATCTGCTCTCTATCAACGATACCTACGCCTCGTTCGTGATTTCCCGCATCGATCCTCATACCGTGAACATCTCCGCTCGCTCGTTCGGTAAGCTGAATGTTCAGCTGGTGATGGAGGCGCTGGGCGGCGGCGGTCACCAGACGATGGCGGCAACGCAGCTGAAGAATGTCAGTCTTGAAGAAGCAAAGGAAAAGCTGCTCGAGGTTCTGAAAGAAATGCAATAAATTCAATAGGGGAGAGTACTCCTCAAATGATAATGATTTACATACAGGAGGTATATGAATATGAAAGTGATTCTGTTACAGGACGTTAAGTCCCTCGGTAAGAAGGGTGATCTGGTCAGCGTATCCGACGGCTACGCCCGCAACTTCCTCTTCCCGCGCAACGTCGCGAAGGAGGCGAACGCTCAGGCGATGAATGAGTTCCGTAACGCCGAGCAGAGCAAGCAGTACAAGATCGACACCGCCGTAGCGGCAGCCAACAAGGCGAAGGAGGAGCTTGAGGGCTCCAAGTTCGTCATCAAGGCGAAAGCCGGTGAGGGCGGCAAGCTCTTCGGCAGCATCACCGCAAAGGATATTGCCGCCGAGGTCAAGCGCCGCAAGCATGTTGACGTTGATAAGCGCAAGGTCAGCCTGAAGGATGATATCAAGAATCTCGGCGATTATGAGTGCGAGATCAAGCTGTACTCCGGCATCACCGCTCACTGCACTGTATCTGTCGAAAAAGCATAAATCAAAGGCAGCTTAGAGAATAAGCTATACATAAGGGAAATACTATGCCTGATAATAACACGACTATCTATAACGGGCTGAGACTGCCGTATTCGCCGGAGGCGGAGCAGGCGGTACTCGGCGCGATACTCATGGAGCCGGACGCGATCGCCCGCGTAGCGGAGATTTTGCCCTCTGCTGAGTATTTTTATTTGAATAACCACCGTACGATCTATACGGCGATGATGTCGATGTTCACTTCGGGACGGCCTGTCGATCAGATCACTGTCCTTGAGATGCTCAAGATGGAGCGCGATTTCGATGACGCGACCGGTAAGACCTATCTGGTCCAGCTCGCCCAGAGCTGTCCGTCCATCGCAAATGTCGAGAACTACGCCCATATCGTGCGCGACAAATATGACGTCCGTGCGCTGATCTCAGCGGCACGCGATATCATCGAGGACAGCACCGAGGGTGAGTCTGAGCCCCAGATGCTGATCGACTCGGCGGAGCAGAAGATCTTCGATATCCGACGCGGCAAGAATATTCAGGGCTTACAGCGTATCGACGAGGTGCTGTTCCAGACCTTCGATCGTCTGGATATGCTCAGCCGTGAGGATGATTCGGTGAAGCCTGTCTCCACCGGTATCGGCGACCTCGACAGGGTCATTACGGGTCTGAACCGCTCCGACTTGATCCTTCTTGCGGCGCGTCCCGGTATGGGTAAGACCTCCTTCGCCCTCAACATTGCGCGCAACGTCTCCGTTATCGGTAAGAAGACCGTCGCATTCTTTTCGCTGGAAATGACCAAGGAGCAGCTGGCGTCTCGTCTGCTTTCCTCCGAGGCGCTCGTCGGCGGTACCAAGCTGCGTACCGGACGACTTTCAAACGAGGAGTGGGAGCGGCTGATCGGCGCGGGTGACGTGCTGAAGAACGCGAATATGTACCTTGACGATACGCCCGGTATCACTGTACCCGAAATGAAGGCGAAGCTGAGAAGATTGAAGAGAGTCGACCTCGTCGTGATCGACTACCTGCAGCTGATGTCCACCGGTCGCCGCGACGGCAACCGTGTACAGGAGATCTCCGAGCTGACCAGAAACCTCAAGATCCTCGCCAAGGAGATCGATGTACCCGTTATCTGTCTGAGCCAGCTGAGCCGTGCGTCCGAGCAGCGACAGGATCATCGTCCGCAGCTCTCCGACCTGCGTGACTCCGGTTCGATCGAGCAGGATGCGGATATCGTGCTGTTCCTGTACCGCGACGGCTATTATGACCGTGAGAAGGGCGCCGAGACCGCTCAGGCGGCAGTTGACCAGAACAGCGGTGAATGTATCGTCGCGAAGAACCGCCACGGCGAGACTACGATCGTCAAGCTGCACTGGCAGGGCGAGTTCATGCGCTTTACCGGCACGGAGCGTAACCGTGATTGACCGCGTCAGACAGTTCATCGATGAACACCGCCTTTTAGCCAACGGCGACAGGGTAATTGTCGCACTGTCCGGAGGTGCGGATTCGGTTGTTCTGCTGCATGCTCTTATTTCTCTAAAAGAAGAATATGATCTAAGAATCTCCGCCGTCCATTTCCACCACGGCATCCGTGGAGAAGAAGCAGATCGCGATATGCAGTTTGCTGAGGAATGTTGCAATAGATGGGATATCCCGTTCTATTGCGGGCGTGCCGACGTCCCTGCCGAAGCGGCGATCAGCGGCGAGAGCATTGAGACCTGTGCCCGCCGACTGCGGTATTGTTACTTCGATGAGCTGCTCGATCGTATCGGAGGCAAGCTTGCTACCGCCCACCATCGCGATGATAACGCCGAGACGGTGCTGTGGAATTTGACGCGCGGCGGCGGTATCGGCGGCATGAGCGGTATTCCTGTAAAGAGAGGACGTATCATCCGTCCGCTCCTCTGTGTTTCCCGTGAGGAGATCGAAGACTATTGCCGTGAGAACGGTTTGGACTATGTGACGGATTCGACAAACCTGTCCGATGATTGTGCACGCAATATCATCCGTCATCGTGTGATGCCTGCTCTTCGGGAGTTGAACCCGTCGGTAGGGGAGAGCATCGCCCGTAACTCACAACTGATGCGTGAAGCGGAGGAATACTTCAAATATATTTCTGAAAAAGAATTAAATAAAGCGGAATCGACCTACGGCTATTCCTGCGAGGTATTGCTCCGGTTGCCTGAGATCATTCTCAGGTATGCCGTGAAGCAGGTTTTGGAAAACGTGGGCGCACCGGTTGACTTTCAGCATATCGCGCTTATAATGAAAGAGATGCGCTCCGGCGGCGCTGTGCCGCTGGGCGGAGGCTTTACCGCCTCCTGCGCGCAGGGGTTCCTGCGCGTCGTTGTGAATGAGTCGGCTGATAACGATATCTGTATTCCGTTTTCGGAGTATATCAAAGATCACGGAACACGAGTGATCATTCATGACGGTCAGCCGATTTTTTCCGCGGATAACAGCGCGGATAAAGCGAAAATTAACAATTTGTTATTAAAACACGGGATTCCGTGTGATATAATATCATGTAATACCGTTTTTCGTACCCGTAGGGCAGGAGATACCTTTACCGACGCTCGTCGCGGCGTAACGAAAAGCCTCAAAAAACTGATGAATGAAATGAAGATCCCGCGCGAGAAACGCGATCGGATTCCGGTTGTCGCCGAGGGCTCAGTCATCCTCTGGATGCAGGGCTGCGGCACCTCTGCGCAGGGTAGGGTGGATTTATCCCGTGATGGGGAGATTATCATAATGGGGGTTTAACCATGCATAAGGATTTGGAAAAGATTCTGATCACCGAGGAAGAGATTCGCGAAGCCGCGAAGCGCCTCGCCGCTCAGATCGAGCGCGATTACGAGGGTGAGAAGGAGATCGTTCTCGTCGGTCTTCTCAAGGGCAGCGTCCAGTTTATGGCGGATCTGCTGAAGAATATCGACATGATGTGTACGATCGACTTTATGTGTGTATCCAGCTACGGCAAGGGTACCAAAAGCACCGGCCGCGTGAATATCATTAAGGATTTGTCAGAACCTATAGATGATAAGAATGTCATCATCGTAGAGGATATCATCGACAGCGGCAACACGCTCAGCTTCATCAAGAAGTATTTCTCCGCGAAGAATGCGAAGAGTGTGCGTATCTGCACTCTGCTGAATAAGCCCTCCCGCCGTGAGGTGGAGATCGACGTTGACTATATCGGCTTTGATGTGCCGGATGAGTTTGTGGTTGGCTACGGGCTGGATTATCAGGAGTATTACCGCAACCTCCCCTACATAGGCGTTTTGAAGCCTGAGATTTATTCTTGATCCGTGAATCGTGACGGGTGTGAAGTACGTTAACTGCTTGCCCCCGATCTATATTGATATTGCGAATCCTCGTAAGGAGTGAAGGAATTTGAACAACAATAAAAACAGCAACACGGGTAAGGTCAGAAGCCTGCTGATCTATCTCGGCATCCCGATCGTCGTGATCCTGATCATGTCGCTGGTACTGACCCAGCAGCCGAAGGATACCACTACCTATTCCCAGGTGGTCGGTTACTTTGAGAATCAGCAGGTCACTGAGTTCAAGGTTGAGAGCAGCGGTTCCGCGACCAAGATCCAGATGAAGCTGAAGGACGATAAGATCATCACCCATAAGATCATGGACTGGTACACCTTCTGGGACGACGTCAAGGATGATGTCGCCGCGTACAATAAGGCGAATCCCAAGAACCCCATGAAGTATGACCTCAAGCCCGTCAGCGATAATTCGTTCCTGCTCGAGATGATTCCCACCGCTGTCCTTGTGATCGCGCTGGTGGCGTTCTGGTTCTTCGTCATGCGCCGTATGGGCGGCGGCATGGGCGGCAGAGAAATGAACTTCGGTAAGGCGAAGTTCAAGAACCAGAATGATGAGAAGAAGAAAACCACCTTCGAAGACGTCGCCGGTGCGGATGAAGAGAAGGAGGAGCTCGAGGAGATCGTCGAGTTTCTGAAGAATCCCGAGAAGTACAACAAGCTCGGCGCACGTATTCCCAAGGGCGTTCTGCTCGTAGGACCTCCCGGAACCGGTAAGACTCTGCTCGCCAAGGCTGTAGCAGGTGAAGCGGGCGTTCCGTTCTTCTCGATCTCCGGTTCCGACTTCGTAGAGATGTTCGTCGGCGTCGGTGCGTCGCGTGTCCGCGATCTGTTCGATACCGCCAAGAAGAACAGCCCCTGCATCGTCTTTATTGACGAGATCGACGCTGTCGGTCGCCAGAGAGGCGCCGGACTCGGCGGCGGTCACGACGAGCGCGAGCAGACCTTGAACCAGTTGCTGGTTGAGATGGACGGCTTCGGAGCCAACGAGGGCGTCATCATGATCGCCGCCACCAACCGTCCCGATATCCTTGATCCCGCGCTCCTCAGACCCGGTCGTTTCGATCGTCAGGTCATGGTCGGTTATCCCGATATCAACGGACGTGAGGCGATCCTGAAAGTCCATGCGCGTGAGAAGCCTCTCTCGCCCGACGTCAAGCTGCGTAATGTTGCGAAGCAGACCGCAGGCTTCACAGGTGCAGATCTTGCGAACCTTCTCAACGAGGCTGCGCTCCTTTCCGCCCGCAAGAACAAGAAGGCGATCACCCAGACCGAGATCGAGGAAGCCGCAATCAAGGTTGTTGTCGGTACCGAGAAGAAGACCCGCGTCATGAGCGAGCATGAAAAGAAGCTCACCGCCTACCACGAGGCAGGCCACGCGATCTGTTTCTATGCCTGCGAGACCCAGGATCCCGTTCACCAGATCTCTATCATCCCGCGCGGTATGGCGGGCGGTTATACGATGCCGCTGCCTACCGAGGATCGCAGCTACCGGTCCAAACGTGAGATGGAGGAGGAGCTGATCGTCGATCTCGGCGGCAGAGTTGCCGAGGCGCTTGTCATGGGCGATATCTCAACCGGCGCTTCCAATGATATCGAGAAGGCGACCAAGACCGCGACCAATATGGTCGTTAAGTACGGTATGTCCGAGGCCCTGGGTCCGATCAACTATACCTCCGGCGACGGCGAGATCTTCATCGGCAGAGATATGGGTCATACCAAGAATTATTCCGAGGAGACCGCCGGCAAGATCGACGAAGAGGTACACCGCCTGATCAGCGAGGCGTATCACAGAACCGAAGACATCCTCAACGAGCATATGGATAAGCTGCATGAGACTGCCGCTTACCTGATGAAGCATGAGAAGATGTCCGGTGAGACCTTCGCCGACGTGATGGCAGGCACTTACGTCGAGCCTGTCGAGGTGATCGAGCCGGCTGAGCCTGCCGAGCCCGTTCAGGAGTCCGAAGCTCCCGCCGAGGAAATGACAGATAATTCCACAGAAGAATAATAAAACTCACTGTCATTCCAAGAACGGAATGACAGTGTTTTTGTAACGAAGAAGTGATAAGATGCAAGATAAAATCGTGATCAAAGGTGCTAAAAAGCATAACCTGAAGAATGTCGATCTGGAGATCCCGCGCGACAAGCTGGTCGTCCTGACCGGATTATCCGGCTCCGGGAAGAGTTCACTCGCCTTTGATACCATTTACGCCGAGGGTCAGCGCCGCTATGTCGAGAGCCTCTCATCATACGCGCGTATGTTCCTCGGTCAGATGAAGAAGCCCGAGGTCGATACCATTGACGGACTGTCTCCGGCGATCTCTATCGATCAAAAAACGACCTCCAAGAACCCCCGCTCCACCGTTGGTACCGTCACCGAGATCTACGATTATTTCCGTCTGATGTACGCGCGTATCGGCGTGCCGCATTGTCCTAAGTGCGGACGTGAGATCAGCCGCCAGACGGTCGATCAGATAGCCGACAGCATCCTCTCGATGGAGGAGGGCACTAAGATCCAGGTGCTCGCTCCCATGATCCGTGGCAAGAAGGGCGAGCATAAGGGCGTGTTCGACTCCGCGCGCAAGTCCGGCTTCGCCCGCGTGAGGGCTGACGGGATTCTTTATGATCTCAGCGAGGATATTGTTCTTGAAAAGAATAAAAAACACAGCCTTGAGATCGTCGTTGACCGTTTAGTGATCAAGGAAAGCATCCGCTCCCGCCTGTCCGACAGCTTGGAAACCGCCTCCAGGCTTGCCGACGGACTGGTGCTGATCAGTGTTGTGAACGGCGAGGATATTCTGTACAGTCAGAACTATGCCTGCCCTGAGCACGGCAGCAGTATCGACGAATTAAGTCCCCGTATGTTCTCGTTCAACAACCCCTTCGGCGCCTGCTCCAAGTGTACGGGACTCGGCGTGTTCCTGCGCGTTGATCCCGCCCTGATCATCCCCGATCCCGAAAAAACCATCTCCCAGGGCGGCATCAAGGGCTCCGGCTGGGCGATGGAGGGTAACACGATCGCCCAGATGTACATGGACGGTCTGTCTGAGAAATACGGCTTCGATTACTTCACGCCGATCAAGGATCTTCCCGAAGAAGCGGTCAACGCGATCCTATACGGTACGAACGGAGAGAAGCTCCATCTGATCCGCCGCACACCCTTCAACCACAGCGAGCTGTATCGAGAGTTCGAGGGTATCATCCCGAACCTCGAGCGCCGTTTCCGCGAGACGGGTTCCCAGTGGATCAAGGACGAGATCCAGAGCTATATGACCGAGATCCCCTGTGACGCCTGTCACGGCAAGCGCCTGTCGCCGATCTCTCTCGCCGTTACCGTTGCGGGCAAGAACATTACCGATCTGTGCGATATGAGCGTTGTGAAGATCCTGGATTTCATTGAGAATATTGAGATCAGCGAACGAGACCGCATGATCGCGGGCGAGGTGCTGCGTGAGATTATCTCCCGCCTCAATTTCCTCAAGTCCGTCGGTCTCGGCTATCTGACCCTGTCCCGTGCCGCCGCGACCTTATCCGGCGGCGAGAGCCAGCGTATCCGACTGGCGACCCAGATCGGCTCCGCTCTCATGGGTGTTCTGTATATCCTCGATGAGCCTTCGATCGGCTTGCACCAGCGCGATAACGATAAGCTGCTCGATACCCTCAAGCGACTGCGCGATATCGGCAACACCGTCATTGTCGTCGAGCATGATGAAGATACAATGCGTGCTGCCGATTTTATCGTCGATATCGGTCCCGGAGCGGGCGTTCACGGCGGTGAGGTCGTCGCAACCGGTACCGTTGAGGATATCGAAGCCTGTGACCGCTCGATCACCGGTGCATACCTTTCCGGTAAGCGCTCGATACCGCTCCCCGAAAAGCGCAGAGAAGGCAACGGAAAGTTCCTGACGATCCGCGGTGCTCAGCAGAATAATCTAAAGAATATCAATGTTAAAATTCCTTTAGGGAAATTTGTCTGTGTGACCGGTGTGTCCGGCTCCGGCAAGAGCTCCCTGATCAATGAGATTTTGTACAAGTATCTTGCTCGTGAACTGAATCGCGCCAAGTGTACGCCCGGTAAGTTCAAGACGATCGAAGGTATCGACGCGCTCGATAAGGTCATCAATATCGACCAGAGCCCGATCGGTAAGACCCCGCGCTCCAACCCCGCGACATATACCGGCGTGTTTACCGATATCCGCAATCTCTATGCGTCTACCACCGACAGTAAGATGCGCGGCTATAACGCCTCCCGCTATTCCTTCAACGTCAAGGGCGGTCGGTGCGAGGCATGTCAGGGCGACGGTATCATCAAGATCGAGATGCATTTCCTGCCCGATATCTACGTTCCCTGCGAGGTCTGTAAGGGCAAGCGCTATAACCGCGAGACCCTCGAGGTCAAGTACAAGGGCAAGTCGATCCACGACGTCCTCGAAATGACCGTGGAGGAGGGGCTGGAGTTCTTTAAGAACATCCCGAAGATCCAGCGCCGCCTGCAGACGATTTACGACGTTGGTTTAGGTTACATCAAGATCGGTCAGCCTGCCACGACCCTCTCCGGCGGCGAGGCACAGCGCGTCAAGCTCAGCACCGAGCTGAGCAAGCGTCCCACAGGCAAGACCGTCTACATTCTCGACGAGCCGACCACCGGTCTGCATATCGCCGACGTGCATCGTCTGGTCGACGTGCTCCATAAGCTGGTCGACAGCGGCAATACCGTCATCGTCATCGAGCACAACCTCGAGCTGATCAAGACCGCTGATCATATCATCGACCTTGGTCCCGAGGGCGGCGACATGGGAGGAACGATCGTTGCCGAAGGCACTCCGGAGGAGATCGCCGCGTGTGAAGCCTCCTTCACCGGCAAATACCTCAAACCGCTTCTGAAATAAAACATGAACGGCGTCTGCTGAGAGATCAACAGGTGCCGTTTTACTATGTATAACAAAAGCGCTGTGACCGAAATCACAGCGCTCATTGTTTATTCAGTTAAGCTATGCTCTGTTCAACAATTACTTGTTGCTGATCGCAGCCTGAGCAGCAGCCAGACGAGCGATCGGAACACGGAAGGGAGAGCAGGATACATAGTTCAGACCGATCTTGTGGCAGAACTCGACAGAAGTCGGGTCGCCGCCGTGCTCGCCGCAGATACCGATGTGGAGGTTCGGATTGACGGGCTTGCCGAGCTTGATAGCCATATCCATCAGCTTGCCAACGCCGGTCTGGTCGAGCTTAGCGAACGGATCGTTCTCATAGATCTTCGCGTCATAGTAAGCGCCGAGGAACTTGCCCGCGTCGTCACGGCTGAAGCCGAACGTCATCTGGGTCAGGTCGTTGGTGCCAAAGCAGAAGAAGTCAGCCTCAGTAGCGATCTCGTCAGCGGTCAGAGCAGCTCTCGGAATCTCGATCATGGTACCAACCTCGTACTTGAGGTCAGCGCCTGCAGCAGCGATCTCAGCGTCAGCGGTCTCAACGACGAACTTCTTGACGTACTTGAGCTCCTTGACGTCGCCGACCAGCGGGATCATGATCTCGGGAACGATGGTCCAGTCGGGATGAGCCTTCTGAACGTTGATCGCAGCGCGGATGACAGCCTTGGTCTGCATCTTAGCGATCTCGGGATAGGTGACAGCCAGACGGCAGCCGCGGTGACCCATCATCGGGTTGAACTCATGCAGAGAGTTGATGATTGCCTTGATCTCGGCAACGGTCTTGCCCTGAGCCTTAGCCAGAGCCTCGATGTCGGCTTCCTCGGTGGGAACGAACTCATGCAGAGGCGGATCCAGGAAACGGATGGTTACGGGGTTGCCCTCGAGAGCCTCGTACAGCTTCTCGAAGTCGCCCTGCTGATAAGGCAGGATCTTCTCTAGAGCAGCCTCGCGCTCCTCAAGAGTATCGGCACAGATCATCTCACGGAAGGCAGCGATTCTGTCGCCCTCGAAGAACATGTGCTCGGTACGGCACAGACCGATACCCTCAGCGCCCAGCTCGCGAGCCTTCTTAGCGTCAGCGGGAGTATCAGCATTGGTGCGAACCTTCATGGTTCTGTACTTGTCAGCCCAAGCCATGACGCGGCCGAACTCGCCGGCGATCTGAGCGTCAACGGTGGGGATGATGCCGTCATAGATGTTACCGGTAGAACCGTCGATGGAGATATAATCGCCCTCGGTGAAGGTCTTGCCGGCTAAGGTGAACTTCTTGTTAGCCTCGTCCATGGTGATCTCGGAGCAGCCGGATACGCAGCAGGTACCCATGCCGCGGGCAACAACGGCAGCGTGAGAGGTCATACCGCCGCGAACGGTCAGGATGCCCTGAGCAGCCTTCATACCCTCGATATCCTCGGGAGAGGTCTCCAGACGAACGAGAACGACCTTTTCGCCCGCAGCGCCCTGAGCCTTAGCGTCCTCAGCAGTGAAGACGATCTTACCGCAGGCAGCGCCGGGAGAAGCGCCCAGACCCTTACCCATGGGGGTAGCAGCCTTGAGAGCCTTCGCGTCGAACTGGGGATGGAGGAGGGTGTCAAGGTTACGGGGATCGATCATCAGGACAGCCTCTTCCTCGGTACGCATACCCTCGTCAACGAGGTCGCAGGCGATCTTCAGAGCCGCCTGAGCGGTACGCTTACCGTTACGGGTCTGCAGCATGAAGAGCTTGCCGTGCTCAACGGTGAACTCCATATCCTGCATATCTCTGTAGTGGTTCTCCAGAGTCTTGCAAACCTCAGTGAACTGAGCGAATGCCTCGGGGAACTTCTGCTCCATCTCGGTGATGTGCATGGGGGTACGAACGCCGGCAACGACGTCCTCGCCCTGTGCGTTGGTCAGGAACTCACCGAACAGGCCCTTCTCGCCGGTAGCGGGGTCACGGGTGAACGCAACGCCGGTACCGCAATCGTCGCCCATGTTACCAAACGCCATGGACTGTACGTTTACGGCAGTACCCCAGCTGTAGGGGATATCGTTGTCGCGGCGATATACGTTCGCACGGGGGTTGTCCCAGGAACGGAATACAGCCTTGACAGCGCCCATGAGCTGCTCCTTGGGATCGGAGGGGAAGTCCTCGCCGATCTTCTCCTTGTACTCAGCCTTGAACTTGCCTGCGAGTTCCTTGAGGTCCTCAGCGGTCAGTTCGACGTCCTGAGTAACGCCGCGGTCAGCCTTCATCTCGTCGATGAGCTCTTCGAAATACTTCTTACCGACCTCCATAACGACGTCGGAATACATCTGGATAAATCTTCTGTAGCAGTCGTAAGCCCAGCGGGGATTGCCGCTCTGCTCAGCGATAGTCTCTACAACTTCCTCGTTCAGACCGAGGTTTAAGATGGTGTCCATCATACCGGGCATGGAAGCACGGGCACCGGAACGGACAGAAACGAGAAGCGGATTGGTCTTGTCACCGAACTTCTTGCCGGTGATCTCTTCCATCTTACCGATGTACTCGTTGATCTGTGCCTGGATCTCTTCATTGATCTGGCGGCCGTCCTCATAGTACTGAGTACAAGCCTCTGTGGTGATTGTGAAGCCCTGAGGAACCGGCAGACCAATGTTGGTCATCTCAGCGAGGTTTGCACCCTTACCGCCGAGAAGTTCTCTCATGTCAGCGTTACCTTCGCTAAAAAGGTAAACCCATTTTTTGCTCATTGGAATCTCCTCCTAAAAGTTTGTTATAGACGCGGGAAAATACGATAAAAAGAGATATGTTATTTTCCTGCATACATATACAATTGTATTATAGCAAAAGCTGGTAAATCTTATTATTCATAAGAGAAAAAAGAGCGAAAAAAGAGGCACAAAAGTTGTCGTTCGATTTTGTGGATATTGTGTAAAATGTTTAAATCGTCATAATTCTGTAATTTGTTCTTGCAAAATCCCAGAATTGTGCGATAATAGTAGTATCTACGAGAGCGCCCCGAAGGGGAAGCTTTGGAGGTAAACCATGAGTAATAAATGTGCTGTGATCCTCGCCGGCGGCGAGGGCAAACGTATGAAATCCGATATTCCCAAGCCCATGAACAAGGTACTCGACAAGCCGATGCTCCGCTGGGTCATCGATTCGGTCAAGGCGGCAGGTATCGACGACATCTGCGTCGTCACCGGCTACAAGACCGAGATCACCGAGGCTTACCTCGAGGCTCTGCCCTTTGAAGTGAGCCATGTGCTGCAGAGCGAGCGTCTAGGTACCGGTCACGCTGTCATGATGGCGAAGGACTTCTTGAAAAAGAGCGGGGGAGATGTAGTCATCCTGTGCGGCGACGCGCCGTTCATGGATACCGCTACCATCGCCGACGCTTATAAGGCGCATGACGAGAGCGGTGCTTCCGCGACCGTGATCTCCGCCATGCTCGACGACCCGACCGGCTACGGACGTATCGTCCGCAACGCTGACGGTACGCTCAAGAGTATCGTTGAGCAGAAAGAAGCTGATGAGGAGATCCTCGCGATCAAGGAGGTCAACTCCGGCGGCTACTGGTTCGATACCGTCGATCTGCTTTCGGTACTCGATGATATCAAGGCTAATAATTCTGCAAAAGAATATTACTTACCCGACGCACTGTATCTGCTCCTGCAAAACGGCAGGAAGGTCGGCGCGTTCACGGCAGCCTCTCCGGACACCGTCCTCGGCGCCAACGATCCCGCCCAGCTGGAGGAGCTGAACAATATCGCGAGAGCGAAAGGCTATCAATAAGCATCCAAACCGCTAAGGTTAATACAATAACAAATAATTCATTTAGGGGGACACATAATGAATTCACACGGTAAGGACATCAAGATTTTTACACTCAACTCCAACAAGGCTGTTGCTCACGGCATCGCGGACTGCTTAGGCATCCCGCTCGGCAAGAGCGACTGCGCAACCTTCTCGGACGGCGAGATCGCGGTATCTCTGCATGAATCCGTCCGCGGCTCCGATTGCTTCATCGTTCAGTCGACCTGCTCGCCTGTCAACGACAACCTCATGGAGCTTTTGATTATGATCGACGCGATGAAGAGAGCTTCCGCTTCCTCCATCACCGCGGTCGTGCCGTATTTCGGCTACGCGCGTCAGGATCGTAAGGCAAAGGCGAGAGATCCGATCTCCTCTAAGCTCGTTGCCGACCTGATCACCGTCGCCGGCGCCGATCGTCTGCTGACCATGGACCTGCATGCGGCTCAGATCCAGGGCTTCTTCAACATTCCTGTCGATCACCTCGTAGGCGCTCCGATGCTCGCTAAGCACATGAAGAAGAAGGTAGAGGGTCACGAGGACGAGTTCGTCGTCGTATCTCCCGACCTCGGTTCCGTTACCAGAGCCCGTAACTTCGCGGCGAAGATCGGCTGCCCGATCGCGATTATCGATAAGCGCAGACAGCGCGCAAATGTATCCGAAGTCATGAACATCATCGGTGAGGTCAGAGGAAAGAAGTGCATCCTGGTCGACGATATGATCGATACCGCCGGTACTCTCTGCAACGCGGCTAACGCGATCGTAGAGAAGGGCGGCGCTACCGAGGTGTTCGCGTGCGCGTCCCATGCGGTTCTCTCCGGTCCCGCGATCGACCGTATCCGCGACAGCGCGATCAAGGAGTGTATCCTTCTCGATACCGTACCGGTTCCCGAGGAGAAGATGCTCGACAAGTTCACCATTCTCTCCACCGCTCCGCTCTTTGCAGAGGCGATCGAGAGAATCTATGAGGACAAGCCGGTTTCTCCGATGTTTGTCTGATCCTGAGTCGAACAGATAATATGATGATTATGAAAGGGAGCTTTACCGCTCCCTTTCTTTGGAGTAAGAATGATTTTTAAGAAGAAAGAATTTTCAAGCAACAGCATAGAATATATCGTGGTCGGACTGGGCAATCCCGGTAAGCAGTATGAGGGCACCCGCCATAACGCGGGCTTCATCTCGCTGGATTATATTGCTGACGAGCTTGGTGTGAAGGTCAACAAGATCAAGTTCAAGTCTACGGTCGGTGAGGCAAATATCGGCGGCAAGCGCTGCCTGCTGATGAAGCCGTCCACCTATATGAACCTCAGCGGTCAGGCTGTCACCGAGGCGATGCGCTTCTACAAGATCGCGCCTCAGCAGGTGATCGTGATCTCTGACGATATTTCGCTGGATGTCGGCAAGATCCGTATCCGCCGCAAGGGCTCCGACGGCGGTCAGAAGGGTCTGCAAAACATCATCTACCTCAGTGGTTCGGACGAGTTTCCCCGCGTCAAGGTAGGTATCGGCAAGAAGCCGCATCCCGACTATGAACTAAAGGACTGGGTGCTCAGCCGTTTTACCGATAAGGACAAGAAGCTGATCGCTGAGCGTCTGCCCGATATCCGCGGTGCTGTCGAGCTGATCGTCAGCGGCGATATCGATAAGGCGATGAACCTGTATAACTGAGTGATCTGAAATGCTTATTATGAGGCGAAAATGCAGTTTTTAGACAGCGTTATCAGTCGGACGAAGGAATTTCGGACGATCAATAATGCGTTAAAAGAAAAATCCCGCTCCGCCGTGATCGGCGTTTCGGGCGTTCACAAAGCCAATATCATCTCTTCGCTCTGCCGGGAAAATGCCGTCAGAGCCTTTTGTGTTGCACAAAATGAGCAGGAAGCGCAGATCCTTTGTAACGATCTGAGTTCTATGGGATTGCGTGCGCTCGTGTATCCGAAGAAGGATTTCATCTACATTCCGTCACAGATCAAGTCGCATGAGTACGAGCATCGCAGACTGAATGTGCTCAGCCGGATGCTCAGCGGTGACTATGACGTCGTGATCGCTACACTCGACGCGGCGGCTCAGTTCACCATCCCGAAGGATGTTTTGAGCGCCGTCACCCGCGTGCTGAAGCCGGATGTCGAGATCGACACGCGCGACTTTGAACGCACATTGATGCTGCTCGGCTATGAGCGCTGTGATAACGTCGAGGGCAGTGGTCAGTACTCTATCCGCGGCGGATTGATCGACCTCTATATGCCCGACAGCGAGGCGCCGGTGCGTATCGAGCTGTGGGGCGATCAGATCGACACCATCAATTACTTTGACGTCGAAAGTCAGCGCCGTACCGATTATTGTGAGGAGATCGCGCTGACCCCCTCGGGTGAGATCCTGATCGAGAGCAAGGAGAAGCTTGCCGACAAGATCGAGAAGAAGGCTTCCTACCTTCGCAGTGAAAGCAGTAAGAAGGCAAAGGAACGCCTGCTGAAAGAAGCTGACGAGCTGCGTTCGGGGCTGAGCTTCGCGACCTATGACAAGTATATATCGCTCGTCTATGACAAGCCCGCAACGCTGTTTGATTATTTTGATAACGACGAGATCGTCTTTATCTCTGAATATAAAAACGTCAAGGAACGCGACCGTTCGATGACGTTCCATGAGAAGGAAGAGCTCAAGGAGCTCTTTGCCGACGGTATTCTGTGCCGTGGCTTCGAGACCTACGGTCTGGATTTTACGCAGAGCATGAATTTGCTGCTCGACAGACCTGCGGTGTTCCTCGATACCTTCTCTCATTCATCCTATCATACCGAGCTGTCCGCTGCCGTGACGATCAACGCGCGCCAGACCTCGCCCTGGTCGGGTCAGAGTGCCGCTTTGATCGAGGATCTCAACGATATCGGTTACGGCAGCATGGCGGTCGTCATCCTCGCCGGTACCGAGAAGGGCGCGGAGAACCTCTGCTCTTTGTTGAATGACAAGGGCGTGAACGCCCGCTATGTCAAAACACTCGACAAGGCTGAACGCGGCTTTGTGTATGTCATGCCCGGGATGCTTTCGGCGGGTATCGAGTATCCGACAGAGAACTTTGTCCTCTATACCCTGAGCGCCGTCCATACCGCGCCGAAGAAAAAGCGCCGCCGTACCCCGAAGGACGGCAAGGCGGTCTATCAGCTCAGCGAGCTGACGCCCGGCGAGTATGTGGTACACTCCATCCACGGTATCGGCATTTATCGAGGTATCCGTAAGATGGATGTACAGGGCTTTTTAAAGGATTATATCATGATCGAGTACGCCAAGGGCGACAACCTGTATGTCCCCGTGACCCAGCTCGATCTTGTAGCGAAATATATAGGCCCCAAGGAGAACAGCCGCGTGAAGCTGAACCGCCTCGGCTCCAAGGAATGGCAGAACTCCAAGCGCAGAGTCAAGGCTGCCGCCCGTGAGATGGCGAAGGAGCTGATCGAGCTGTATTCCAAACGTATGCAGGCGCAGGGTCACGCCTTCTCGGAAGACAACGAATGGCAGCATGACTTCGAGGCGGGCTTCCCGTACGACGAGACCGACGACCAGCTGCGCTGCTGTGATGAGATCAAGCGCGATATGCAGCGCCCCGTGCCGATGGATCGACTGCTCTGCGGCGACGTCGGCTTTGGTAAGACGGAGGTCGCGCTGCGCGCTGCCTTCAAGTGCGTTTCCGACAGTAAGCAGTGCGCGCTGCTGTGCCCGACGACCATCCTCGCGTGGCAGCATTACCAGACGGTGCTCAGCCGATTTGACGGTTATCCGATCCGCGTGGAGCTGCTGTCCCGCTTCCGCTCTCCGGCTCAGCAGAAGGAGATCCTCGAAAAGCTCAAGCACGGCGAGATCGATATGATCATCGGCACCCATCGACTGGTGCAGAAGGATGTGGAGTTCCGCGATCTGGGACTCGCGATCATTGATGAGGAACAACGCTTCGGCGTGGCTCAGAAGGAACATTTCAAAGAAATGCGCAAGAATATCGATATTCTTACCCTTTCCGCTACCCCGATCCCGCGTACGCTGAACATGGCGATGAGCGGAATCCGTGACATGAGCGTTATCGAGGAAGCTCCGCTCGACCGTCATCCGGTGCAGACCTATGTGCTGGAGCATGATTCCGCCGTGCTGAATGAGGCGATTCGCCGCGAGCTCAGACGAGGCGGACAGGTGTTCTATCTATATAACGACGTAGCGGGTATCAGCGCCAAGGCGATCCGTATTGCGGAGGCGATCCCCGAGGCGAACGTCGCCGTCGGTCACGGTAAGATGACCGAGCAGGAGCTCAGCGAGGTCTGGCGCAGGATGCTTAACCAGGAGGTCAACGTCCTAGTCTGTACCACCATCATCGAGACCGGCGTCGATCTGCCGAACGCGAACACGCTGATCATCGAGAACGCCGATCGCTTCGGACTCTCTCAGCTTCACCAGATCCGCGGCCGCGTCGGGCGATCCTCGCGGCGCGCCTACGCTTATTTCACCTACCACGGCGGTAAGGTGCTCTCCGACATTTCTCAGAAGCGGCTGACCGCGATCCGCGAGTTCACCGAGTTCGGCTCGGGCTTCAAGATCGCGATGCGCGATCTCGAGCTGCGCGGCGCCGGCAACATCCTCGGCGCGGAACAGCACGGTCATATGGAGGACGTCGGCTACGATATGTATATCAAGCTGCTCGGCGACGCCGTTAAGGAAGAAAAGGGCGAACAGACCCCGGATATCGAGGAGCGCGACTGCTTGATCGACGTACAGGTGCAGGCGCATATCCCCGAGGACTATATCGAGAGCCTGTCGAACCGCCTCGACGCCTACCGAAGGATCGCCGATATCCGCTCTAAGGAGGATTCTCGCGATGTTATCGACGAGCTGCTCGACCGCTACGGCGATGTGCCGCAGTCGGTGATGGGGCTGGTGGATATCGCGCTGGTGCGTAACCGTGCCGCAGATATGGGCGTTTATGAGATACGCCAGAACGACAGCTCCCTGATGCTGTATCTCAGCGACATCCGCCGTAAGGAAGTCCCCGAGCTGATCGGGCGGATGCCCGGGCGGGCGATGCTCTCGGCGGGCGGCAAGCCCTATATCGCTGTGCGTATGGGTAAGGGCGATAAGGTGCTGTCGACGCTAAAGACGATGTTCTCACAATGATCATTCATTGAAGGACAGCCGCGTCAAGTACGATTGGTTAAATTACGATTGGTTAAATATTTATGATGAAAATAAATCAATTTACCTGTTGACTTTTGCGCTTTAACGTGCTATCATAAGCGCAGACTGATGTGAAAGGAGTTATTGTCATGAAAAATACTGCGTTACAGTTCAATAACTGCTTTTACTTTACCTTCGCGCGCTTTTATGCGGGCTTTGCTTGCTATACAGAAAAAGTATGACGCTCGAACGGTAACAGGTGCTTTGAAACTTAGCGGTTCTGTTTTCGGGCAGAGCCGCTTTTTTCTGTGATTTGTCATGCGAAACCCTGCAGGGGGTCGCAGCAATCTCAACCTATTATAACGGGGAAGGTGATTCTATGGATAACTTACAGGATGCGCGATCGGCGATCAATGAGATCGACAGGGAGATGGCGGCGCTGTTTGAGCGGCGTATGCAGGCGGCGAAGGTGATCGCCGAGTACAAGAAGGAACACGGACTGCAGATCTATGACGCCCAGCGTGAGCGCGCGGTCATCGAGAAGAATTCAGCTTATATCAATGAGTATGAGATCCGTTCCTACTATGTTCGCTTTCTTAACGATGTAATGGCGGTGTCAAAGCAGTATCAGGAGCATGTCATCAGCGGTACGAAGATCGCCTACAGCGGGATCGAGGGCGCTTTCGCCAATATCGCCGCGAAGAAGGCGTTCCCTTACAGCAGGGCGATCGCTTATCCGGACTTTCATGCGGCTTACAAGGCGGTAGAGAACGGTGAATGTGACTGCTGTGTGCTCCCGATCGAGAACAGTTACGCCGGTGAGGTCGGACAGGTCATGGATATGATGTTTCGCGGCTCGCTCTACGTCAACGGTATCTATACCCTCAGGATCACCCATAATCTGCTTGGATTGGAAGGCGCTTCCGTGAACGATATCAAGACGGTTGTAAGCCATCCCCAGGCGCTTGCACAGTGTGCGGAATATATTCGAAAGAACGGTTATGATACGATTGAGTATGCCAATACCGCGAAGGCGGCGAAGGCAGTGAAGGACGGCGGCGACAGGAGCGTCGCGGCGATCGCTTCATCCGAGACCGCGCGGCTCTACGGGTTGAGCGTGCTCGATCATGATATCAACGAGAGCTCGACCAACTCCACTCGCTTCGCGGTATTCTCCAGAGCGGAGAACAGACAGGTCAATACCTCGGGCGACAGCCGCTTTCTCCTGATGTTCACCGTTAAGAACGAGGCGGGCGCGCTGGCTCAGGCACTGAACGTACTGAGCAGCTATGGCTTCAACATGCGTGCGCTCCATTCGCGCCCGTTGAAGGAGCTCGCTTGGCAATATTACTTCTACATCGAAGCCGAGGGTGACGAGACCGGACAGAACGGCTCCGATATGCTGCGGCATCTGGCGCTCCACTGCGATATGCTCAAGGTGGTCGGTCATTACAGCGACGAAGTGATTTTGAAAGAGGATTAAACATGAGTATTTTGCGTATGAATCTGGGCGCGGACAGCTATGATATCGTTATCGAGCGCGGCGCTTTAAAAAGAGCGGGTGAACTGCTGAATCTCGACCGCAAGGTGCTGGTGCTGACCGATGACGGAGTGCCTGCAGAATATGCGGCGGCTGTCGCCGATCAGGCGAAGGATGGGACAGTATTCACCGTATCGCAGGGTGAGGACAGCAAGAGCCTCGGACGCTTTGGCGAGATTTTGTCCAAGATGCTGAGTCTCGGCTTTACCCGTAAGGACGCTGTCGTCGCAGTCGGCGGCGGCGTTGTGGGCGATCTCGCGGGCTTTGCCGCTTCGGCATATATGCGCGGGGTGGATTTCTACAACATCCCTACGACAGTACTCAGCCAGGTGGATTCGTCCATCGGCGGTAAGACGGCGGTAAATCTCGACGGCATCAAGAACATCGTAGGCGCTTTTTATCAGCCGAAGAAAGTGCTGGTCGACCTCGATCTGCTCGCGACCCTGCCCGAACGTCAGATCAGTAACGGACTCGCGGAAGCGGTGAAGATGAGCCTGACGAGTGATGCGGATTTGTTCGAATTATTCGAAATAAGAAATATAAAAGAAAATCTCGACGAGATCATCACCCGCTCGCTGATGATCAAGAAGAACGTCGTCGAACAGGACGAGAAGGAACAGGGACTCAGAAAGATCCTGAACTTCGGTCATACGATCGGTCACGGTATCGAGAGTTTTGAGCATCTCAACGGACTGTACCACGGCGAGTGCGTCGCGCTCGGGATGATCCCGATGGTCGGCGATGAATTAAGACCCCGCCTGTTGAGAGTTCTGGAGAGGTTGAATCTCCCTACGTCAGCAGCGCTTGACGCGGAAGAGGTGTACCGGGCGATGACGCATGACAAGAAGGGCGAGGGCGATACCGTAACGGTTACCACCGTTCCCGTTCCCGGAGAATTTGAAATGAAAAAGGTTCGGTTCGAAGAACTGGTTCCTATGATTGAAATGGTAGGTAGATCCTGATGAAAAATACTTTTGGCAACTCGATAGCGCTGACGCTGTTCGGAGAGAGCCACGGCGAGATGATCGGCGCGGTGATCGACGGCTTGGCGCCGGGCTTGGATATCGACGAGGATTTTATCCGCGCTCAGCTCGATAAACGCCGTCCCGCCGGGAAGATCTCGACCGCGCGGCATGAGGCGGATGAATTCAGCATCGTCAGCGGCGCATTCAACAGCAAGACAACCGGTACGCCCCTGACCATCCTGATCCCGAACACCTCTCAGCACAGTAAGGATTATGCGGCGACCCGCTCGCTGGCACGTCCCGGACACGCCGACTATACGGCGTATCAGAAGTATCACGGCTTTGAGGATTATCGCGGCGGCGGCCATTTCTCGGGCAGAGTGACGGCGGCGCTCGTCGCGGCAGGCGCGATTTTGATCCGGGCTTTGCAGAATAAGGGTATTTCCATCGGCACGCATATCCGCTCCTGTGCAGGAATCGAGGACGCCGGCTTCCGTGAACTCAGCGCGGATATCGCACGTTTAAATACACTCGATTTTGCAGTTCTTGATACCGAGAGGGGAGATCGGATGCGTAAGGCGATCGAAGCGGCTGCCGCAGAGGGCGACAGCGTCGGCGGCGTGCTGGAGACGGTTGTGACCGGGTTGCCCGCGGGCGTCGGAGAGCCTTGGTTCGATACCGTCGAAGGAGTGCTTTCACACGCGCTGTTCTCGGTGCCGGCTGTAAAGGGAGTTGAGTTCGGCGATGCGTTCAGTATGGTGAACGGCAAGGGCTCCGAGTATAATGACAGCTTTTATATTTCTGAAAAAGAAATAAAAACCGCTACCAATCATAACGGCGGCATCAACGGCGGTATCACCAACGGTATGCCGATCCTGTTTCGCTGTGCCGTCAAGCCGACCCCCTCGATCTTCAAGGAACAGGCGACGGTTGACTTTATCAAGGGTGAGAACGCCTCTTTGTCGCTCAAGGGCAGACATGATCCCGCAATCATTCACCGTGCGCGCGTTGTCGTGGACAGCGTGACGGCGCTGGTGCTTGCCGATCTGTTAGCACAGAGATATGGCACGGACTGGTTAGCCTCTCTATCCTAAGAGAGGTGCCCGATAGAGCGGAGTGTTGCCCGTATAATATAGATGCGGTGTTGAAAAGCAATTATTTGAGCGACACGCAACCCTCAGTCGCTTTGCGACAGCTCCTTTAGAAAGGGAGCCTTCAGAAAGGAAACATTATGGACTACGGATTGATCGGAGAGAAGCTGCCCCACAGCTTTTCCAAGGAAATACACGAGAAGCTCGGGTATTATCAATATTCTATTAAAGAACTAAAAAGAGAAGAATTAACCGATTTTATTCTGCAAAAGAATTTTAAAGGCATTAATGTGACGATTCCTTATAAGCAGAATGTGATCCCGCTTTTGGATGAGATCGCTCCCGAAGCGCGGGCGATCGGCGCGGTAAATACAGTCGTCAACCGTGACGGCGTACTATACGGCTACAACACCGATTTCGGCGGCATGAGGGCGCTGATCGAGCACGCGGGCGTCGTGATCAAGTACAAGAAGGTGCTGATCCTCGGTACCGGCGGCACTTCGCTGACCGCGACGGCTGTTTGTCAGCGGTTGGATGCGAAGGAAGTCCTCCGCGTCAGCCGCTCGGGAAATGGCGGCGCGATCACATACGAGCAGGCGTATACAGAGCATGGCGATGCAGATGTGATCATCAACACGACTCCCTGCGGGATGTATCCGAATATCTTTGACTGTCCTATCGATCTTTCACGGTTCCCGAAGCTCAGCGGCGTGATCGACGCGGTGTATAATCCGCTGCAAACCCGGTTGATATTGTCCGCCCGTGAACGCGGTATCGATGCAGAGGGCGGGTTGTATATGCTTGTTGCTCAGGCGGTATTGGCGGCACAGCTGTTCCTTGATGAAGAATGGGACTCCGTCAAGCTGACCAACAGGATATATAACGAGATATATTTTGATAAAAGAAATATAGTGCTCAGCGGGATGCCTGCCTCCGGCAAGTCCACGGTCGGTAAACTGATCGCAAAACAGCTCGGAAGAGAGCTGCTCGATACCGACAGGCTGATCGTAGAGCGTGAGGGCGATATCCCGACGATCTTCAGAGAGAAGGGGGAGAAGTACTTCCGCAATCTGGAGAGTTCCGTAATCCGTGACGTCGCGGTACTGAGCGGTAAGGTGGTCTCCCTCGGCGGCGGCGCGATCCTGCGGGACGAGAACGTAAAGGCACTTCGACAGAACGGTGCGATCTTCTTCATCGATCGTTCGCCGGAGTATCTGATCCCGACCTCTGACCGTCCGCTCGCGGATAAGAAGGAGAAGATGATGCGCCTGTATGAGAAGCGCATCGATACTTATTTAAGCACGGCTGATTACGTTATCGACGGCGATTGCGACCCCGAGGACGTTGCCGACAGTGTGATAAACGGAGAGTGATCGGTTGAGATACACCGACGGATTAAGGAGCGATTATGAAAATACTGGTTATCAACGGACCGAATCTGAATATGCTGGGTATTCGCGAGCCGGACATTTACGGTAGGACAACCTATCCCGCTCTGTGTGCTTTGATCGAGGAATACGGCCAGAAGCATGGTGTGGAGGTTGAGCAGTACCAGAGCAATCACGAGGGTGATCTGGTGGATAAAATACAGGAGGCATACGGGAAGGCCGACGGAATCGTCATCAATCCCGGCGCATATACGCATACGAGCGTTGCGATCCTCGACGCGCTCAAGGCGGTGGCGATCCCTGCCGTAGAGGTGCATATCTCCGAAGTGGATAAGCGCGAGAAGTTCAGGCAGATCAGCTATGTACGGCTCGCCTGCTTTGCGACGATTACCGGTCACGGCGTGGACGGCTATACGGAAGCGATGGATCTGCTGAGGGAAAAGTATGAGGGTTGAGATTCGACCGTCAAAGGCTCATGGTACGGCCACTGCTCCGCCGAGTAAGAGTATGGCGCACCGTCTGCTGATATGCGCGGGACTTTCCGAAGGAGAGAGCGTTGTCCGGAAGCTGGCGTTCTCACAGGACATCAAGGCGACGATCGCGTGTCTGCAAGCACTAGGCGCTGAGATACGGCTTCACGGCGATACAGCGTACGTGAAGGGAGTCGATGTGAGAAAGCCTCTCGGTTCATCGACGACCCTGCCCTGTAACGAGTGCGGCAGTACGCTGAGGTTTTTTACTCCGCTGTGTATGCTCAGCGGAGAGAAACGCGCGCTGACAGGCTCCGCCTACCTGATGAAGCGACCGATGACCGTTTATGAGGAACTTGCACAAGAGCAGGGTATCGGCTTTGTGAAAGATGCCGAAAGTATCATTGTGCAGGGGCGCTTGCACAGCGGCGTTTATGAGGTGCCGGGGAATATCAGCTCGCAATTTATCTCGGGATTGCTTTTTACCTTGCCGTTGCTTAGCGGCGACAGCGAGCTAAGAATCCTTCCTCCCATCGAGAGCAAGCCGTATATCGATCTGACGGTCTCGGCTCTGCGTGATTTCGGCATTTATATTTCTAATAAGGAAAATATTTATTATATCAGGGGAAACCAACGGTATGCTGCTTGTGAAACGACCGTCGAGGGGGATTGCTCGAATGCGGCGTTCTTTGAGGCGCTTAACTTCGCCGGCTCCGATGTGGCTGTCGAAGGACTGAAAAAAGATACTTTACAAGGTGACGGGATATATAAAATTCTTTTTGAGAAAATAAAGAACTCAGATGAAGTCATCGATATTGCCGATTGTCCCGATCTGGGACCGGTGCTGTTCGCGGTCGCGGCATTGTGCGGCGGCGCGAGGTTCACCGGTACGCGACGGCTTCGTATCAAGGAGAGCGACCGTGCCGAGGCGATGCGCCGGGAGCTTGATAAACTTGGTGTAACGGTCGAGGTAAGGGAGAACACGGTAACGGTTCATCCCGCTGAACTTCACGCTCCGTCACAGCCTCTCAGCGGGCACAACGACCATCGTATCGTGATGGCGCTGAGTGTGCTGCTGACCGTGACCGGCGGCGTGATTGAAGGAGCTCAGGCAGTGGATAAGAGCTTTCCCGACTTTTTTGACAGACTGAAAAATTTAGGAGTGGAATTGACCTATGGAATGGATTAGTCATTCGAGAATACTGATCGTCGGATTGGGACTGATCGGCGGCAGCTACGCCCGCGGCTTGAAGCGGCTGGGCTACCACGTCAGCGCGATCGAGAAGCGGCAGTCCGCTGTCGACTACGCGCTGGAGAATCATATCATCGACGACGGCTATACGACGGTAGAGCCTGAGATCGTCAGCTCAGCTGATGCGGTGATCTTCGCGCTTTATCCCGAGGTGTTCCGTCAGTGGATCGCCGAGTATCAGCAGCTTTTTAAGCCCGGCGCCATGATCACCGACGTAACGGGCGTCAAGAGCTGTATCGTCTATGATATACAGAACATGCTCCGCGATGATGTGGAATTCATCGCATCCCACCCTATGGCGGGTCGCGAGGTGTACGGTGTGGAGAACTCCGACGACGCGATCTTCCGAGGCGCGAATTTCATCGTCGTTCCGACTCAGAAGAATACCGCCGAAGGTATTCGCTGGATCGGCAGCCTCGGAAGGATACTCGGCTTCGGCAGGATCTCCGTACTGTCTCCCGAGGAACACGACGAGATGATTGGCTACCTCTCTCAGCTGACCCACTGTATCGCGGTGGCGCTGATGACCTGCTCGGATAACGAGCACCTGGTCGATTATACGGGCGACAGCTTCCGTGACCTGACGAGGATCGCGAACATCAACGACCTGATGTGGAGCGAGCTGTTCATGCTCAACCGTGAATCGCTCCTGAAATATATGGATATCTTCCTTGACGAATTCGCCGCGCTCAGAGATATGATCCGCGACGGAAGGGTAGAGGAACTGAGAGAGAAGATGCGCCTGAGTACTAAACGCAGAGCGTATTTCAATAAATAATCAGATCGGAGGGTATATGAAATGAATATGAATGTTGAATTTGAACGCAAGCTGACTATCCCGATGGAGGTCAAGAAGATGTATCCGCTGGACGACGGGCTCAGACAGCTCGTTGCCGACAGAGAAAGACAGCTGCTGGATGTTTTCAGCGGAAAAGACAATCGGCTGGTACTGATCATCGGCCCTTGTTCCGCGGATCGCGAGGACAGTGTGATCGACTATATCAGCCGCCTGAGAACGGTACAGGATAAGGTGGAGGACAAGATCTTCATCGTCCCGCGTATCTACACTAACAAGCCCCGTACCACCGGCTCGGGCTACAAGGGTATGCTGCACCAGCCCGATCCTGAGAAGAAGCCTGATATGTTCAAGGGTATTGTCGCGATCCGATCGATGCATCTGCGTGCGCTGCGAGAGACCGGCTTCTCCTGCGCCGACGAGATGCTCTATCCCGAGAACCACCGTTATCTGGATGACCTTTTGGGCTATGTCGCAATCGGCGCCCGCTCGGTCGAGAACCAGCAGCATCGTCTGGTCGCGTCGGGTCTGGATATCCCGGTCGGTATGAAGAATCCGACCGGCGGCGATCTCTCTGTCATGATGAACTCGATCACCGCCGCTCAGCACGGTCATACCTTCCTGTATCGCGGGTGGGAGGTCCAGTCGCACGGCAATCCCTATGCGCACGCTATTTTGCGCGGTTACATGAACAAGCATGGCGAGAGCCTGCCGAACTACCATTACGAGGATATGATGCACCTGCTCCGCCTCTATGCCTCGGGTAATTTCAAGAACCCCGCCTGCATCATCGATACCAACCATTCGAACTCCGGTAAGCGTCCTCTGGAACAGGCGCGTATTGCGAAAGAGGTGATGTTCGCCCGCCGTTACAATCCCGAGCTGGAGCGCCTGGTCAAGGGCTTCATGATCGAGAGCTACATCGAGGACGGGAATCAGGCGGTCGACGGCGGCTGCTACGGCAAGTCCATCACCGATCCGTGCCTCGGATGGGAAAAGACCGAAAGACTGATCCTTGATCTTGCGGATCTGGCGTAAAAAATTTTAGCAGGTTGCATAGTTTTATGCAACTATTCGTCCCGTCTTGCCATAGGTAGGAGGTGTTATCATGATAACAATTCTATCGGGCAAATTAACTATCCCCGAGGACGAACGCTTCATCGGCTTTGTCGGCGACGATCAGAGTCAGGAGGTCGAGCTGCTGCTCGAGCACTTCTTCCTGCAGCACTGTACGTGCTCGCTTTCATTGCGCTTTGACGATGGAACGGTGCGTACCATCCCGCTCGAAGGCGAACAGTACGGCAGCGATATCCTGCTGACGTGGAAGGTCCGGCGCGAACACCTGCATCGCTCCGGCGTCGTAACAGCACAGTTGCGGATTCAATGCGACGATGGCAGGGACATCCGTTCAACACGCAACTATTTTCTGGTCGGCGGGAATATGGACGGCGACAGCGGCGATGACGATTATGTGACGACAGCTTTGCTGGAAGAAAAGATGAGCGAAGTCAACGCAAAGCTGCCGTATGTCAACGCGAACGGAGCGTTCATCGTCAACAGCGGAGGCGACGTCAGGATCGCTAAAGCCGAGGAGGTCTATACCAAGACTGAGATCGACGGTATGATCGGTGATGTTGAGACGCAGCTCAGTCTGGTTTAGCCTGAATGAACAGTATCAGTTCGCGTTATTTTGCGAATATCGAAAAAATGTCGATGCGCTGTATAATATTTACAGCGCATCGCGCGTTTTATTGTGAGAATTGTATAATTTACGGTGACAAAACTGTAAAAAATGGTTGACGAATTCAAAAAAATCTATTGACAAATTCGGGTGATTAATGGTATTATAATCGTGACATTGAATAATTGTATATTTTGGAGATGATTTCTTATGAAAAAGTTTCTTTCGATCGCTTTGGCGATAGTTATGATTTTTGCTCTCTCTGCGGTTGTTTTCGCTGAAGAAGCTACAGAGTATAAGAGCCCTGTTCCTCAGGATGAGTATAAGATCGATGTATCTTGGGTTCCCGGCGACGGTAGCTTAGGTGATGCGGTTGCAGATCACTATACGGTTGTAAAGAATACCGACGGTACTGTAACCATTACCGCTAACCCCAAGGCCAACGGTGAATTCACTAAGTGGGAGATCGATGGTAAATATGACGTTGTAACAGGCGATCTGACTACTCCGGTCATTACCGTTAAACCTGCTTCCGACCTTAAGATCGTTGCTTATTTCAAGGCGCCCGGCGGCACTGAGCCCACTACCGTAAAGCCCACCGAGAAGCCCTCTAATCCCGTATCCCCCAAGACCGGTGATCCGCTGTTCCTGATCATCGCTCTGGCGGCTCTTGCTCTCGGTACCGGTATCTTCGCTGTTAAGAAGATCAAAGAGTAATTAATCCGTATGTTAAGGCGGCAACCTTTTGGTTGCCGCTTTTTTCTGTGTGAGAATCATCCGGATGAAACAAATCTTCGCTATCTGTTTTCCTCATGAATAGTACCATGACGGTAATTGGTAATGTTTTTTTCTTTGTGCAAATTGGGTATTGACTTTAACGTGCTAATACGATAAAATGACAATTGCTGTACGCTTATCATAAATTGGATAAGCGACAATCCAACTAACCGGAGGAAAATTATGAAAAAGATTATTGCATTAATGATGGCTCTGCTGATGGTTGTCGGCGTGCTGGCCGCCTGCGGCAACAGCAACGCTTCCAAGGCGAGCGACAAAGAGAAGGCTACCGAGGCGGCGGTCGCTACTGCTGACAATGCCGCTACCGCTGACAGCGCTGACGCTGTTGACGATCTTGCCAAGGTGAAGAAGAACGGCTTCCTGCTGGTAGGTATCACCGACTTTGAGCCGATGGACTATCAGGACAAGGACGGTCTGTGGATCGGCTTCGACGCTGATATGGCTGCGAAGTTTGCTGAGAGCCTCGGCGTTGGCGTTGAGTATGTTGAGATCGACTGGGACAACAAAATCCTCGAGCTCAACGGCGGTACCATCGACTGCGTATGGAACGGCATGACCCTGACTGACGAAGTCACCTCTGCCATGTCCTGCTCTGAGCCTTACTGCAACAATGCTCAGGTCGTTGTTGTCAACAAGGATGTAGCCGATAAGTATCAGAAGGCTGAGGACTGCAAGGAGCTCAACTTCGCTGTTGAGAGCGGTTCTGCCGGTCAGGCACAGGCTGAGGCGAACGGCTTCAAGTTCACCGAGGTCAAGGATCAGGCTACTGCGCTGATGGAGGTTGCTTCCGGCACCTGCGACGCTGCGATCATCGACTCTTTGATGGCTGCTGCGATGGTAGGCGAGGGCACCGGCTATGCTCAGCTGACCTATACCGCTGCTCTGAATTCCGAGGAGTACGGCGTAGGCTTCCGCAAGGGTTCCAACCTGACTGAGAAGCTGAACGAGTTCTTTGCTGCCGCGAAGGCTGACGGCACCATGCAGCAGATCGCTGAGACCTATAAGGTTCAGGCTGCTCTGATCAAATAATCAATCATTACATTTACTGTCAAAGGCAGAGGGCGTATACCCTCTGTCTTTTGGCGGGTTATGGGGTAACGGAATAAGCTCAAAAGTATTTGCGCTTATTCCGTTATCTCGTAGAAACGGTGATCGCAAAGGGTAAGCGTATAGGTTAAGTCCTCGGCGATCGCAACGACCGATCGGCTTTTCGCCGAAATAGACTACAAGATTCATCTGAGGGTACTATGGATTCACTTTTTCAACAATTTCCGATTGTATTTCAATCGCTGAATGTCGGCTTTTTGCAGACCTTAAAGCTGTTCGCGGTCACACTCTTAGGCGCGATCCCGCTGGGTCTGATCATCTCCTTCGGCTCGATGAGTAAGTTCAAGCCGCTGTCGGCAGTGGTGCGCGTGCTGGTCTGGATCATCCGCGGAACCCCCTTGATGCTGCAGCTCTTGATCATCTTCTACTTCCCGGGTCTGGTTTTCGGAAAGCAGCTCTGGGGCGGCGGTGAGACCGGTCGCTTTATCGCGTCGGCAGTCGCTTTCATCATCAACTATGCCTGCTACTTCTCCGAGATCTACCGCGGCGGTATCCAGGGCGTTCCGCATGGTCAGCAGGAGGCGGGTCAGGTACTTGGTCTGTCCAAGAGCCAGATCTTCTTCCGCATTACACTGCTGCAGATGATCAAGCGTATCGTACCCCCGATGTCGAACGAGATCATCACCCTCGTCAAGGACACTTCGCTCGCGCGTATCATCGCGCTGCAGGAGGTCATTTGGGCGGGTCAGGCGTTCATGAAGGGCAGCCAGGGAATCTCCGGCGCTATCTGGCCGCTGTTCTTCACGGGTGTTTACTACCTTCTCTTCTCCGGCGTCCTCACGCTTCTGTTCGGATGGGTCGAGAAGAAGCTCAGCTACTTTAGGGTGTAAGGAGATGACATTATGACGGTATTGGAAGTAAAGAATATCAATAAGAGCTTCGGCCGCAATCATGTGCTCCGAGGCATCGACTTCACGCTGGAAAAGGGTCAGGTTTTGTCGATCATCGGATCCTCCGGCTCCGGTAAGACGACCCTCCTGAGATGTCTGAACTCCCTCGAGTTTGCCGATGAGGGCAAGATCATCGTGAACGGCGAGACGATCTTTGACGCGGCGGTCAACAAAAGACCCTCCGATTCGGAACTGCGCGCGAAACGGCTGCACTTCGGCTTAGTATTCCAGAACTTCAATCTGTTCCCGCAGTACAGCGTACTTGATAATCTGACACTCGCTCCGAAGCTTCTTGATAAAGGCACGAAGGAAGAAATCGAAAAAGATGCGCTGGAGCTGCTCGACAGCGTTGGACTGCTGGATAAAAAGGACAATTATCCGTGTGAGCTTTCGGGCGGTCAGCAGCAGCGCGTTGCGATCGCGAGAGCGCTTGCGATGAAGCCCGAGATCCTCTGCTTCGACGAGCCCACCTCCGCACTCGACCCCGAGCTGACCGGCGAGGTATTGAAGGTCATCCGTTCTCTTGCAGATAAACACATGACCATGATCATTGTTACGCATGAGATGAACTTCGCCCACGATGTTTCCGACAAGATCATCTTTATGGACGGCGGTGTGATCGCGGAGCAGGGCGGCCCTGAGATCCTGGAACAACCGAAGAGCGAGCGCCTGCAGGCGTTCCTGACTTCGTTCTGATGCATATAATCATGCATATTTGCATATCAAGCTGAAAAATATCCAGATTTGACTCGGGAGAAATCCCGCCGCTTGTATATTCCTATAAAATTGGGAAAACGAGGTAAAATTGCCTTGCTAAAATATGCATTTTGTTGTATATTGAGTGAGGTTTAAAGCATTGATAAACCCATTACTATTGAGAAAGAGGTAAATGAAATGAAAAAGATTCTTGCTATTGTACTGGCAGTCGCAATGATCGCTTCCGTTGCAGTTCTCGCAGGCTGCGGCAAGAGCGGCGACACCAAGGCGACCGAAGCCGCTTCCAAGGCTACTGCCGAGCAGGCTGCTACCGCTGACCAGAAAACCGGCGGCACACTGACTATGGCTACCAACGCTTATTTCGCTCCCTATGAGTATTATGAGGGTGAAGAGATCGTCGGTATCGACGTTGACGTTGCGAAGGCGATCGCTGATAAGCTCGGCATGGAGCTGAAGGTCGTCGACATCGAGTTCGATTCCATCATCACCGGCGTTCAGACCGGTAAGTACGACATGGGTATGGCGGGTATGACCGTTAACGAGGAGAGAAAGCAGTCTGTTGACTTCTCCGACAGCTACGCTACCGGTATCCAGTCCGTCATCGTTAAGGAAGACAGCCCCATCACCTCTGTTGACGATATCCTGGCTGAGGGCGCTACCTACAAGGTCGGCGTACAGCTCTCCACCACCGGCGATATTTACATCACCGACGACCTGGGCGACGCTGCCGCTGAGCGCGTCACCGAGTTCCAGACCGGTAACGACGCTGTTGCCGCTCTCGCTTCCGGTAAGATCGACGCTGTTGTCATCGACAACGAGCCCGCGAAGTCTTATGTTGCCGCTACCGCCGGCCTGAAGATCCTCGATACCAAGTATGTCGAGGAGGACTATGCGATCTGCTTCGCGAAGGATAACACAGAGCTCAAGGATAAGGTCAACGGCGCTCTCAAGGAGCTCATCGCTGACGGTACCGTCCAGAGCATCATCGACAAGTACATCTCTGCAAAATAATCAAACCGTAACGCTTGACAGGGCGGATCACTCCGCCCTGTTTTCGTGCATTTATAAAACTGTCCGGGAATAGGGGACTGAGGATGAGAAAGAAAAGACTGATTTCACTGCTGATATGCGGCGTCGTGCTGCTGAGCATCGCTATGTTGTTCTGCATGCCCGCGGCTGCCGAGACTGCTGCCGCTGACGGCGCACAGATCAGCGAGCCGCACTGGTATGATGACCTGGTGTCGCAGTTTAAGCTGAATTTTATTGAGAAAGATCGCTGGAAGTCGCTTTTAAACGGCTTGGGCAACACCCTGCGCATCACGTTGTTCGCGGCGCTGTTAGGCGTCGCGATCGGTATCGTGATCGCTGCCGTGCGTACTACCTACGACAACAACAAGGAGAATATGAAGCACAATAAGAGCGTCGGCTACTATGTGCTTGGCTTCTTCAACGGACTGAGCAAGGTGTATCTGACCGTGATTCGCGGTACGCCGGTCGTCGTACAGCTGTTGATCATCTACTTTATCATCTTCGCGTCATCCACCAACGATATCATGATCGCCACCCTCGCTTTCGGTATCAACTCCGGCGCTTATGTCGCCGAGATTCTGCGCGGCGGTATCATGTCGATCGACAAGGGACAGTTCGAGGCGGGTCGTTCCATTGGCTTCAATTATGTACAGACGATGGTTTATATCATCATCCCGCAGGTACTGAAGAACGTTCTGCCCACCCTGCTCAACGAGTTTATCGCGCTGTTGAAGGAGACCTCTGTTGCGGGTTACGTCGGCGTCGTCGATCTGACCCGTGCCGGTAACGCGATCCGCGGCGCTACCTTCTCCGCCTTCATGCCGCTGATTGCGGTGGCGCTGATCTATCTGGCGATCGTTATGCTGTTGACATGGATCGTCGGCATCATCGAGAGGAGGCTGCGTAAGAGTGAGCGTTAACACATTGATCAAGGTCAATGACCTGAAAAAGCACTACCGTGAGGGCACGATCCATGCGCTCGACGGTGTTGATATGGAGATCAGCCGCGGCGAAGTCATCGTCATCATCGGACCCTCCGGCTCCGGTAAATCGACCTTCCTGCGTTCGCTGAATTTGCTGGAGCTTCCGTCCTCCGGCGAGATCCTGTTTGACGGTGAGAATATCAACGCGCCTCATGTCAATATCAATAAGCATCGCCAGAAGATGGGTATGGTGTTTCAGCACTTCAACCTCTTCCCGAATATGACTGTCCTGCGCAACATGACCATCGGTCCCGAGAAGCTGCTGCATAAGTCTAAGCAGGAGGCTGAGGCGAAGGCGCGTGAGCTGCTCGAGCGCGTCGGTCTCTCCGACAGAGCGGACGCCTATCCTTCCCAGCTCTCGGGCGGTCAGAAGCAGCGTATCGCTATCGTTCGCGCACTGTGCATGGAGCCCGAGGTGATGCTCTTCGACGAGCCTACTTCCGCACTTGACCCCGAGATGGTCGGCGAGGTACTGGACGTTATGAAGGAGCTTGCCAGAGAGGGTATGACGATGGTCACCGTCACCCATGAGATGGGCTTCGCCCGCGAGGTCGGCTCCCGCGTCGTCTTTATGGACGGCGGCAAGATCATCGAGGAAGGAACGCCTGAGGATATCTTTGATCATCCGCAGAGCGACCGCCTGAAAAGCTTTTTAGCTAAAGTTCTTTAATGGAATTATAATGCGCTTTTGGTTCGTATGGATCAAGAGCGCTTTTTCTTTTTTGATTCCATTCACGACGGAATGGGGGCTTGATTTATCCTTCCGATTATGCTATACTTACATGACTGATGTTGTTAAATTGGTGGTAATATGGAAGAGCGCAAGAAGATTGTTGCTGAAAATATAACAAAGCTCAGGACATCGTTGGGGATGACCCAGGCGCAGCTGGGCGAGAAGCTCAACTACTCCGATAAAAGTGTATCGAAGTGGGAGCGCGGCGAGTCGATACCCGATGTCTTTGTACTCAAGACGATCGCCGATCTGGCGGGTGTTACAGTCGATTGGCTGCTGAATCCACACGACGAGGCGGAGGAGACGCCGAAGCCTGTGAACGAACCCCGTCGTTACAGCCGTCGCTTTATTACGCTGACGGTGCTCGCCGGTATCTGGGCCTTGGCAGTGCTGGTGTTCGTGGTGCTGTGGCTCGCGGGCATTTTCAGCTGGCTGGTATTCGTATGTGCGATCCCCGTTTCGCTGATCACCCTCTTGGTGCTCAACTCGATCTGGGGCGACCGCGCCTTGAATCTTTACATTATCTCGGGACTCGCGTGGAGCATCATCACGCTGATTTATCTCAGTGCGCTGGATCAGAACTGGTGGCAGCTCTTCCTCCTCGCTATCCCGGCGCAGATCATTATCATCTTTGCCTTTTCGATCAAACCGCATCCCAAAAAACAAGATAAAAACTGAGTTTCTACTATGGGTAGAGTACCTTTGAGGCGCTCTACTCATTCTTTTTTTGCCGTAGAATGGCGAAGGGGCAACTGTAGATTGGATTTTGAGATGAATAGATTGCGATTTGACACGATCTGTGTACAATGATAAGTGTAAAAGACGGATGCAAAATTCCTGTCAGCAAATGTTTTCCGATTCCGTATCAGCACAAAGTATTGAACGGAAACGGTACGAAAGGGAGTTTTTTTACAATGAGTTATTTGATCAGTACCTGCACGACCGCCGATATGACCCCCGAGATGTTCGAGAAGATCGACGTCCGCTATATCGGCTTCCATTTCGTTGTCAACGGAAAATCCTATACGGATGATCTGTATCGTAAAATGAGCGCCAAGGAGTTTTACGGCTATATCCGTAACGGTGCCGATACCTCTACTTCTCAGGTATCCGTAGGCGAGTATGTCGACTACTTCCGCGAGCTGCTCAAGGAGGAAAAGGATATCCTGCATATCTGTCTGAGCTCCGGTATCTCCAACACCGTACAGAGCGCGAACGCCGCAGCGAATATGCTGAAATCCGAGTATCCCGACCGCAAGATCTATGTCGTCGATTCACTGTGTGCTTCTTCGGGCGTCGGTTTATTCGTTACCCTTCTGTCACAGAAGCGCGCCGCAGGCATGGATATCGATACCCTCTATCAGTGGGCGAAGGACAACTGCCAATCGGTTCAGCACTGGTTCTGCTCGACCGATCTGACCTACTATATCAAGGGAGGCAGAGTTTCCAAGATCAGCGGCGTGATCGGGGGTATATTCGAGATCTGCCCGCTTCTTTGCGTCAGCCCCGAGGGTAAGCTCAAGCCGATCTCCAAGATCCGTACCAAGAAGAAGGTGTTGACTGCGCTGGTGGATAAGATGGAACAGCACGCCGACAACGGTAAGAATTATGACGGACTCTGCTATATTTGTAACTCCGACTGCCTTGAGGACGCCGAGTACGTCAGAGATCTGATCTTCTCGCGCTTCAAGCATGTGAAGGAGATCCCGATCTTCGATATCGGTACGACCATCGGATGCCATACCGGCACCGGTACCGTAGCGCTGTTCTTCACCGGTGACGAGCGCGAGGACGCGTGATGAATACCTCCCGAGCCCTCAGGGGCGATCTGAGAGAAGAGAGGTTGCAGCGTAAGGTTCCGCTCAGGGATTATACCCGCGGGGAAGAACTTGCCAATATGACCATCCATATCGTCGGAATCGCCTTCGCGATCGTGGCGCTGGTGCTGCTGATCGTTACCGGCGCTTCTCATGATAACGGTTGGGCGATCGTGTCCGGCGCGATCTACGGCGCGACCCTCCTCATCATGTTTACGGTATCGAGCGTATATCACGGCTTGAAGCCCGGTAAGGCGAAGCGCGTCATGCGCGTGATCGATCACTGCGACATCTATTTCCTGATCGCAGGTACCTATACGCCGATCCTGCTGGTCGCGATACGTCCGCTGAATCCCGACGTTGCCTGGGCGATCTTCGGCGTGGAGTGGACGCTCGCCGCAGTAGCGGTCACGCTGAACGCGGTCGATCTCAAGCGGTTTGAGAAGATCTCGATGGTTTGTTACATCGGTATGGGATGGTGTATCGTCGCGGTGCTCAAGCTCGCGGTCGAAGCGCTTGGTAAGACGGGCTTTCTGTTGATCCTTCTCGGCGGTATCGCTTATACTTTCGGAGCGGTTCTCTATGCCGTCGGTAAGCGTGTACGTTATGTTCACAGCGTGTTCCATGTCTTTGTCCTGATCGGTGCGATGCTGCAGTTCTTTGCTATCCTGTTTTATGTGATGTGATCGTGTTTAATAGATGATGAAAGGCTCCCGATACGGGAGCCTTTTCACATGTACATATTTTGTCCTGCTCTCGCGTATACTTTTGGTATACAGGGAGTGATCGGATGGTAATTAAGATACGCTGGTCAGCAGTGCTGATGATCTTACTTTTGACGGTTTGTTCGGTTGCGGCGATCGCGGCGTCCGTCAGGCAGGAGCATGTACCGGAAACGGTACAGACGTTGCAGACGGTAAAAGCGACGGAGCCTACCGAACAAGCTACGCCGGACGAGTTGCCGACCGAGGCGGTACAGAGCGCTTTTCAGCCGCGGCTGAGAGCGCCGGAACTGACGGATAGATGTTATTATTCATCGGAGAATATCTTCTACGACGCAGGCTACGGGATGCCGAACTGCACCTGCTACGCGTGGGGCAGAGCTTATGAGCTGACCGGAAAAAAACCCGAGCTGTCGCCGTATGACGCGGGGACATGGTATGACTATAATAAGGAAAATGAGATCTATGACTACGGTGAAATCCCTCGCCGCGGGGCGATCGCGTGCTGGAGCTATGCCGACGGCGGTCCCGGTCATGTCGCGGTCGTGGAGGATATCGTAGGGGACAAAATGATCTGTTCCAACTCCGCCTACAGCGGTACGACGTTTTACCTCGATACCCTGCCGGTCGATAATCCGTCCCAGGGCAGAGATAACTGGATCTTCAAGGGGTATATCTATGTTGACGGTGCGACAAGAGTATAAACGGACGCAAAAAAAGGGCTGTGAGAACAGCCCTTTCGTTATGGATTCAGAATAGTCATTGCGAGGGGCGCAAAGACAAAGGTTGAGATTGCCACGTCGGAACCATGTTCCTCCTCGCAATGATAATCTGAAATGCGCTCCGCGGCAATCTCAACCGATTATAAAGTGTATGATACTCCGTATGTTTCTTGCACGATTGAACGGCTTTCGTTTTGTGTCGGAGAAGTTTGTTAAATGATGTTGTTCAGCGCACGCTGCATGATCGTACAGTCGGTGATGGAAACGTCGCCGTCGTTATCGTAATCCGCCTGTCGCATCTGTCGATCGTTGAATGTCAGGATGTCGGCGTGCATACGTTGGATCAGGGTAACGTCGATGACCGTGAAGTCGCCGTCACCGTCGATGTCGCCGAGAACCTCGTCGCTTGTGCATATAGCCTTGATAATGAAGGTACCGCCGATATCATCGTTGAGAATGCTCTTGTAGAAGTCCATCACATCGGTAGGCTCGATGTCATAGCCGATCATGAAGCTCTGACCTTTTTCCGACTCGGGGCGGAAGAGGTAGTTTCCGCTGCTGGTGAGCCATTCATCAACGCCGATACCGATATTCCCGCTGCCCTTGAGCGTTACCGCGATCGCTCCCTTGCCGATCGGAACGGATATGTTGTCGATCTCAGCACAGATATATCCTTGATGCTCGGCTCTGCCCTCCGCTAAGGTTGTCCAAAGCGAAGCGTTGTCGGTCGGAACGCCGTTTTCATCAACCGGAATATAGCTGACGGTGTAGTCGGCGCCCTCGGCGGTCGATTCAAAGATTACCTTGTCGATGTTATGATAACCGTCGCTGAAATCCAGCACATTCGCATAAGTCATGCGGTTTGCGCGAGGATTAAGCTTCTTGATATAATTGAACTCATAGGTCGCTCCGTATATCTCGTTCTGCTTGATCTGTGTAACAGCGGTCATATCCGAGTATCCGGTGATCGCGTAGCTCGGACCGAAACGGGAATCAAAGAGATACTTATCCTCATAAGAAATCCAGAAATAACCGTTATCGCCGAAGCTCGGACCCCAGCTGTTTTTGCACAGCCACGCACCGTTATTCTCCGGCTGATGGGAGGAATTGAAGTTAAGCCTGCTGTAGTTGTCATCCCAACCGACGATCTCAACCGCATGACCGTTGAGCTGATTTGTCGCCAAGCCTTTTTCATCAAAGTAGTAGGCGGTCGAGCTGTTGTTTAGGCTGCCGCCGTTGTAATGAAAGTTGCCGATCGCGCCGCCGTAGTTGTAGACGGCGGTCTTTACCGTATCTCTGTCAGAGGCGGCGAGGTAGACGATGGAGCTTACGCTGACATAGGGATAGAGGCTGCCCTTGAGCGCTTCAAAGTCACTCGTCGTCATGCTTTCCGGAAAGACGGAGTCGGTCAAAGCGCCGAAGGAGGTAAGATAACCCAGCGAGATGTAAGGATATCCCGCGTCGGAGAAGCTTCTATGCCAGCCGTTCCCTCGCTCGTTGACGGTGCCCCAGTAGTTCATATGCATGGTGGACAGGTGTTGAGAACGTTTGTTGTTTTTGAGCATCAGCGTTTCCAGAGAAGCAGTGGAGCTGTATACCCAGCAGGTGTTATACTTCTGTTGGCGCACCGGCGTGACATATCCTATATCGCGGCTGCTGTATGCGCTCGGGAGAGCTGTGTCCGGTTCGAGCTCACTGCCGACAGCGGCATAATCCGCCGCTACAACGGCAACGTCGTCCGCATAGCCGGTTCCGGCGGCTTCGATCTCAGCGGCTCTTGCCGTAAAGCCTGCGCTTCCCAGTATAGTAAACGCGAGCAGCACGGAAAGAATTTTGTGTTTCATTTTATCACTCTTTACATTTTTATTCAATAAACATTATACACATTTATATTAACATACTGTTATCTGAATGTAAAGATTCTTTTTGTGCATAATAATGGTGATCTATAGATGAAATGGGGAATGACGATGGAACGCAGAACCGACCTCGCGGTCGAAGAACGCGAGCTGCTGGGCGAGGATGTCAAGGGAGCTCAGTACAGCGATGAAGAGAGGGGAGGACTGAGGATCGAGCGCCTGCGCATCACGACCGAGCGGGCAGCGCAGCTGCTCAAAAAGCCGATGGGCACTTATGTGACGATCGAGCTGCCGCCGCTGACGGATAACGTCCGTGATACCGATACCCGCATCCGAACGCTGTCGGAAGAGATCGGACGATTACTTCCCGTGAACGGACTGGTGCTGGTCGCGGGACTGGGCAATATCGAGATCACACCCGACGCGCTGGGACCCAAGACCGCGTCAAAGGTGCTCGCGACCCGTCATATCACCGGCGAGATCGCGCGTTCAACGGGATTGGACAGGCTCAGGGCGGTCGCTGTAATGAACACCGGCGTTACCGGTCAGACAGGGATCGAGACAGGCGAGCTGCTCATGGGGATCATCCGCAGTGTACGCCCTTCGGCGCTGGTTGTGATCGACGCGCTCGCCTCGCGCAGGCTCGAGCGCCTCGGATGTACCGTCCAGATCTCCGACACGGGAATCTCTCCCGGCGCGGGGGTGGGTAACCATCGGCTGAGGATCGATCGCTCGACGATGGGAATCCCGGTCGTGGCAATCGGTGTTCCGACGGTCGTAGACGCGCTGACGCTCGCGTTCGATCTGTTGGATATCGACGACGAGCGGATGGGTGTGGAACTCAGCAAGGCAGTCTCGCCCCAGGGTCGAAGTATGGTGGTCACGCCGAAGGAGGTCGACCTGCTGATCGACCGTGCGGCGCACCTGATCTCGCTCTCCGTCAATATGGCGCTCCAGCCCGACCTCGATACCGACGATCTGCTTGACCTTCTGTAAGAAAACCCCGCTGAGTACAGCGGGGCTTGTTTACATATCTTTGTACGAGAATAAAGTGAGTTTTGTAATCTGTCCGAGGTTCGGGAGCTTCATTCCCGTCGGGAAGCCGTTCTCTGTTCCGCAGCGGTCGATCAGTACGCCTTCCCTGTCATAATCGGGATGGACGAGTATCTCTGTGTTGTTAAATATTCGGAGATCCGTGTTTTGGCGCAGCGCACCGAAGTATCGTGTCGTCCGAATCTTCTGACGTTGCAGCCACTGATTGAACTCTGCATTGTGCATTCGTTCATGCTCCGGGATATCGCCGAAGTTTTTACCGAGCCTTATTTTGTAGATCCCGTGTTCCTTGCAGGCGTGTACCGCGAGCGGCGCAATCACACTGCGGGTATGGATATAGTGGTGTGAGTCGGCGTGGGTAATATGGATTCCGGCACTTTGCACCTTCTCGATCTGGGCGCAGAGCTCCAGATACACGGTCTCCTGCTCGCTTTCGGACAGAAGTCTGATCCGGTTGCCGCGATGGAAGAACCTGCCGTTCTCGACAAAGGCGTCACAGCTCTTGATACCCTCGGTCAGCGGTACGCCCTCGGTCAAATTCAGATGAATGCCGATCCTGTCGAAGAAGCCCTGCTCTTTCGCAAGCTTCACTGCCTCGTCGAAGTATTCGCCGTTCGCCATGATGGTGGTGTCGGTCACAAGACCGTCCCCGAAGCACTGCGCGATCGCTCTCGTGCAGTGTTCATTCATTCCGTAATCATCCGCGTTGATAATGATACCCAAATTAATCACCTGCTTTTCTTCATTCTAGCATAGGTTGCCGAGGATTGCAACCGAACAAAGCGCGTATAATTAAAAGGTGATCGGCATATAAATCTATCAAAACGTGCAAAAGGTGAGAGAATGAAGAAATCACGATGGAAAACGGTTTTGGCAATGATTTCGTTGGTGCTCGTGGCGGGGGTGTGCCTGAGCGCGACAGCGTACAGAGCGAGCGGATGTCTCCCGCTGAGTGAGGACGCGGCGCTGTTCGCAGGCAGACTGCGCTTTATCAACGGCTCGCTTTCCGCACCGACCGAGCCTGTGAAGCAGACGAACTCCGAAGCGAAAACCAAGGTGAATAAGCCCCTCGCCGATACGCCGACGCAGTCTTCGGAACCCGCCGAACGTCCGCATAATTACAGCCACACGGGAGAGTCCTATCCCGTGGTGGAGACGTCGGTCAATAACGGAACCGAGACCTACGACAATATCACGATCAACAACATGACTGACTTTTCCCTTGATCCCGAAGCGATCTTATCATCGAAGCTTCCTTTTACGATTCGTGACAACCACGCGGTGCAGGTGCTGGTCTACCATACCCACACCTGCGAAAGCTATCTGCCGGAGGATACGGGCGAGTATTATGAGGATTTCTACCCGCGTTCCACCGACCCGGAGCAAGGTGTGATGGGAGTAGGGGAGAAGCTGGTCGATACCCTGCGTGAGAAAGGGATCGGCGCGGTGCATGACAGTACATTGCACGACTATCCGTCATACGAGGGCTCTTATGCCCGTTCGTGGGATACGGTCAATAGTTATGCCGAGAAGTATCCGGATATCAAGATCACCATCGACCTCCACCGCGACTCAATGACCTCACAGAACGGCACGAAATATAAGCCGACCTTCACCTATAACGGAGAGAAGGCGGCACAGATCATGATCATGACCGGCTACGATACCTCGGGGGATTTCCCTTTCTGGGACGAGAACCTGATCTTCGCGATGCAGCTGCAGAAGAAATGCGAGGATCTGTACCCCGGCATGACCCGTCCGCTGGACTTCGGAGAATTCGTCTATAACATGAATTTCAACAACGGCTCGCTGCTGATCGAGGTCGGTACCGACGCCAATACCCCCGAAGAGGCGTGTCGCACGGGAGAATATTTGGCTAATGCGCTGTCAAGTCTTTTACAAAACAAGTAAATAACTGTGAATAACCTCAAAGTTAAAGCCCCGGTCTTGAAAAAAGTCCGGGGCTTTGCTATAATATGACACGTTGAAATAGGTAGAACATCATCTTTCTGCGGACGTGAGGTACAAATGAAAAGACGCGCATTTCTGAACAAGTTCATATCGCTGTTCATCGTGCTGATCGCAGTGCTGTCGCTGTGTACGCTTCACGCGTTTGCAGCGCCCGGAGATACTCCCTATGACAACAGCGTCCCCTATGCCGAGGGTGATCGCGATACGCCTATCGCGGACGGTTCCGTCCCCGATGACGTACAGACCGCTCCCGTTCCGATCGAACAGGAGCCGATCTATGAGTACATCTACGGTTACGATGAGGATGTGACCACCGGCTACGAGGAGCCCGAGCACCTGCAGGATCTGCCGCAGGTGAATCAGGGCGAGGTCATCGAGGCGACCGCCGTGGTGATCCCCGACGTAGCGGTATCCGACGCGTCGCTGTTCTCCGGTATCGTGATGTGGCTGTGCGTTGCGCTCGGCATCGCCGTATTGGTCGGCGTGCTGGTCAGTAAGCGTACCATGCGCAGAGGTCTGTGATATGCAGATCGGTAATTTAACACTGCAGGGTTACGCGGCACTGGCACCGATGGCGGGCGTGGCTGATCGTGCCTTTCGCGAGCTGTGTATGGAGTTCGGCGCAGGCTACTGCGTGAGCGAGATGGTCAGCTCCAAGGGCATCGCCTATCACTCGAAGAAGAGCGCCGAACTGATGGCACTTTCAGATAAGGAGCGTCCCTGCGCGGTGCAGATCTTCGGCACCGAGCCCGAGACGATGGCGGACGCGGCGAGGTTTGCGATGCAGTACCGTCCCGAGGTCATCGATATCAATATGGGCTGTCCCGCCCCTAAGATCGCGGGTTCCGGTTCCGGCGCGGCGTTGATGCGCGATCCCGACCTGTGCGGCAGGATCGTTCATGCCGTCAGCCGTGCGGTGGATATCTCCGTGACGGTGAAGATCCGCTCCGGCTTTGACGAAGATCACATCAACGCTGTCGAGGTCGCGAAAATTGTCGAAGAAAACGGCGCCCGGGCAGTGACTGTCCACGGCAGAACACGCAAGCAGTTTTACGCCCCTCCGGTGAACTTCGATATCATCCGCGAGGTCAAGCGTGCGCTGACGATCCCCGTGATCGGCAACGGCGATATCTGTGACGTCGAGACCGCCGTGCATATGCTCGAGTATACCGGCTGTGATTATATCATGATCGGCAGAGGAGCGCTCGGCAATCCGTGGGTGTTCCGTGAGATCAATGAATATTTCGATAATGGAATTATAATTCCGAAACCGACGCTTGACGAAAAGTGCTCGGTTCTCCTCAGACATATCGAGCGTTTAGTCGCTTATAAGGGCGAGCGCGTCGGCATGCGTGAAGCACGTAAGCACACCGCCTATTATCTGAAAGGCTTCAAAAATGCCGCGAAGCTTCGTAACCTCGCTTTCTCGATGGAGACGCTCGCGGATCTGAGGGCTTTGATCGACGAGATCAGACAAAGCAATCGTTAAGATTGCGTTTATATAAATACTGCATAGACCCGACAGACATGTATATGAAAAAACATTTGGAGGTATATGAATGTACAAGGACTTAATGGATTCTATCGGTTTTGTCAAGAATTATGATGAGGAGATCGGCGGCGCGATGGCCCAGGAGCTGCAGCGCCAGCGTCAGAACCTCGAGCTGATCGCCAGCGAGAACATTGTTTCTCCCGCTGTTATGGCGGCGATGGGCTCCGTATTGACTAACAAGTATGCCGAGGGTTATCCCTCCAAGCGCTACTACGGCGGCTGCTACGCTGTCGATATCGCCGAGGATATCGCCCGTCAGCGTGCATGTGAGCTGTTCGGCGCCGAGCACGCTAATGTTCAGCCCCACTCCGGTTCCCAGGCGAACCAGACCGTCTATTTCGCAATGCTCGAGCCCGGCGACACTGTTATGGGTATGAGCCTTTCCGAGGGCGGTCACCTGACCCACGGCTCACCCGTCAATCTCAGCGGCAAGTACTTCAACTTTGTCAGCTACGGAGTTGATCCCGTGACCCATCTGATCGATTATGATAAGGTTCTGGAGATTGCGAAGGAATGCAAGCCGAAGATGATCGTCTGCGGCGCTTCCGCTTATCCCCGTGCGATCGATTTCAAGAGATTCCGTGAGATCTGCGACGAGGTCGGCGCTCTGCTGATGGTCGATATGGCGCATATCGCGGGTCTTGTTGCCGGCGGTCAGCACGAGAATCCCGTACCGTACTCCGATTTTGTTACCACCACTACCCATAAGACTCTCCGCGGTCCCCGCGGCGGTATGATCCTGTGCAAGGAGAAGTACGCCAAGGCGATCGACAAGGCGCTGTTCCCCGGTATGCAGGGCGGTCCGCTCATGCACATCATCGCGGCGAAAGCAGTTTGCTTCAAGGAAGCGATGCAGCCCGAGTTCAAGGCGTATGCCGAGCAGATCGTCAAGAACTGCAAGGCGCTGGCTGACGGTCTTGTAAAGCGCGGCCACAAGCTGGTTTCCGGCGGCACTGACAACCATGTCATGCTGATGGATCTGCGTGAGGACGGCGTGACCGGCAAGGAGCTCGAGCATAACCTCGACGAGGTGCATATCACCGTCAACAAGAACACCATCCCCGGCGAGCCGCTCTCTCCGTTCGTTACCTCCGGTATCCGCATCGGTACCGCCGCCGTAACGACCCGCGGTCTCAAGGAAGAGGATATGGACGTGATCGCCGAGTGCATCAGCCTCGTGATCAAGGACTTCGAGGGTAATAAGGACGCGGTACTCGCGAAGGTAGCCGCTCTGTGCGAGAAGTACCCGCTGTATCAGTAATTCATAAATAATCTGTCATTGCGAGGAGCAAACACGTGTGTTCACGGGCTGAAGTCCTCGCAATGACATCTTTTTACTTTATAAGAAATTGCTTGTTTCTTGTAAAATCGATTTAAAGCGCCTGTCCGTCAGCGCACTTGATGATGCGTACGGGCAGAGGCTGACCGAAAATTGCGTGCCGAAAGCACGATTTTCTTATCGGAGGGATCATCATGAACACACCGCTTGCCGATCGGCTGCGCCCGCAGTCGCTGGAGGATATCGTCGGACAGAAGGAGCTGCTGGCTCCCGGACGTCCCCTGCGCAGGATCATCGAGAGCGGGAATATCCCCAATCTGATCTTTTACGGTCCCTCCGGCGTGGGTAAAACGACGCTTGCCTCCTATATCGCGCGGATCACCAACCGAAGCTTCAGAAAGCTCAACGGCACTACTGCTTCTACCGCGGATATCAAGGAGATCGTCTCGAGCCTGAATACCTTTGAGGGGATGAACGGCGTTCTGCTGTATCTGGATGAGATCCAGTACCTGAACAAGAAGCAGCAGCAGACCCTGCTCGAATATATCGAGAACGGCTCGATCACTCTGATCGCCTCTACCACCGAGAATCCTTATTTCTATATCTATAACGCGATCCTTTCCCGTTCGACGGTGTTTGAGTTCAAGCCTGTTGAGCCGTCCGAGATCCTGCGTGCGATCGAGCGCGCCATCCGTGTGCTCGGCGAAGAACTGGGTAAGGAGATTGCCTTCTCCGATGAGGCGAAGGCGCATATCTGCTCAGCATGCGGCGGCGATGTACGCAAGTCGCTGAATGCCGTCGAGCTATGCGTACTCGCGGCGAATGGGGAAGAGGTGCTCACCGTTGACGAGGAGCTCGCGAAGTCCCTCACCCAGCGCTCCGGTGCTCGTTATGACCGCGACGGTGATTCTCACTATGACGTGATCTCGGCGTATCAGAAGAGCATGCGCGGTTCCGACGTCGACGCGGCGCTGTTTTATCTTGCGCGGTTGGTCGAAGCGGGCGATCTGATCTCCGCCTGCCGCCGCCTGGTGGTGTGCGCGTGTGAGGATGTGGGATTGGCGTATCCGCAGATCATCCCCATCGTCAAGTCCTGTGTTGATATCGCGATGCAGGTCGGCTTCCCCGAGGCGCGTATCCCGCTCGCCGACGCGGTGATCATGGTCTGCCTTGCGCCTAAGTCCAACTCCGGCGAGAGCGCGATCTCTGCCGCGCAGGAGGATGTACGCGCGGGACTGGGTCAGGTCGTGCCCCGTCAGCTGCAAAACGTGCATTACGACGGCGAGGAACGCGCCGTGAAGGGTCAGAATTACATCTACCCCCATCTTTACCCCAACCACTGGACGTATCAGCAGTATCTCCCTGACGACATCAAGGATCATGTCTATTATCAGTACGGCGAGAACAAGACCGAGCAGGCTTATAAGGCGTACTGGGATAAGATCAAGGGTAATCAATGACAGCCGAACGCTTCCGGGTGATTCCGGAAGTGTTTTATGTTGATAAAACGACAAAAAATAAGTACTTGCTTTTATCATAGCAGTATGTTATAATAACCATGTTCGCAAGCCGTCCACGGTGTGGATAAGCGAGCGGCAGGCCCTGTACGATTTCCGGCCATGAATCATGTCAGGCGCGGAAGCGAGCAGCATTAAGTGTTCTCGGAGATGCGATACAGTAAGTCTGTCGTTCACTTATCTACATCACTCAGCCGTAATGGCTGCGGCTTGCGTTTTTCTTATTCAACGATTGAAAGGAGAGATCAGCTGTGTATCAGGTATTATACCGAAAGTATCGTCCGCGTTCCTTTGAGGACGTATACGGTCAGGATCACGTGACCGTTACCCTGCGCAACGAGCTTAGGATGAACCGCATCCATCACGCTTATCTCTTCACCGGTTCCCGCGGAACGGGTAAGACCACCTGCGCCAAGATCCTCGCTAAGGCTGTCAACTGCCTTGATATCCGCGACGGCGACCCCTGCGGCGAGTGCGCGAACTGCCGCGGCATCGACAGCGGCGAGATCCTCGACGTTGTCGAGATGGACGCCGCCTCCAACCGCGGTATCGACGATATCCGCGCGATCATCGACGAGGTAGCTTTCGCTCCCGCACGCGCCAAGTACCGCGTCTATATCGTCGACGAGGTGCATATGCTTTCGCGTGACGCGTGGAATGCCCTCTTGAAAACGCTGGAGGAGCCGCCCGCTCATGTTGTGTTCATTCTCGCGACCACCGAGGTGAACAAGATCCCCGAGACGATTCTGTCACGTTGTCAGCGTTTTGACTTCCATCGCATCAGTCCCGCCGATATCTCCGCTCGTTTGCATGAGATCGCAGGTAAGGAGGGTGTGACCCTCAGCGATGAGGCGGCGCTCCTGATCGCCGTGATCGCCGACGGTGCGATGCGCGACGCGATCTCTCTGCTCGACCGCTGTATCGGTATCTCGACGGATGTTTCCGCCGAGGTCGTCCGTTCCGCCGCGGGCTTAGCCGCTCAGGGACATATCTTTGAGCTTGCAAACTGCGTCATCAACAAGAACGCGCAGAAGGCGCTTGAGATCGTCGACAGCCTGTATAAGGACAGCAAGGATATGGCGTCGTTGTGTGAGGAATTACAGGGGCATTTCCGCTCCTTGATGCTGATCAAGACCGTCAGCCGTCCGCGTGAGCTGGTCGTCATGAGCGACCGCGAATTCGACGCTGCGGTAGCTCAGGCGGCGTATCTCAGCCTCGCTGATGTGATCTACGATATGGATGTGCTCTCCCGTGCGCGTTCGGTTATGCGCGACAGCGCGTCGCCGCGTACCGAGCTGGAGATGGCGCTCGTGAAGCTTTGCTCCCCTGAGCTTGATCAGACGGATAACGCGCTGTTCGCCCGTGTAACGGCGCTCGAAAAGACCGTGAAGCTTTTGCAAAGCGGCGCGGTCACGGCAGCGCCCGCGGTACTGCCCTCGGCACCCGTATCCGAGCCTGTTGTTAAGACTGAACCGATAAAAACGCCCGATACTGTTCCCGTAAAGGAGGATAAACCCGAGCCTGTTACGGAAGAGTCGAAGCCGGTGCAGCCCGAACCACAGCCCGTTATCGATGAATCTGAACCGCCTGCCGAGACGATTCCCGAGCCTCCGACTCCGGTCGAGCCCGCTCAGCCTGTTCAACCGATATCTCCCGCTCCCGCATCCCGCCGCAAGGGTGTGGATATGGAGGCATTGTATAACAACGCGACCCCCTTCTCAATGTGGCAGGACGTCGTATCGAATCTGCGCCATTACTCGCGCGCGATCTCGGCAGCGTTCGAGAACACCAATGCCTATGTCAGCGGCGACTATCTGTTGATCGAGACTGATCACGAGATCGCTTTTGAACTGCTTAAAAAGTCCGCTCAACGTGAGGAGATCCGCAAGGCGGTACAGGAGGTCACCGGCAAGGTCTATAAGCTCGGTCCTTACAAGCTCCCCGAGAAGCAGGTGAGTAAGGACGAGGTCCTCGACAACTTTATCAATAAACTCAAATCCTCCGGCGTCAACGTCACGGAGGAATAACCGAAAGGATGATATAAATGAAAGCAAGATTACCCCAGGGTTACGGTGGCGGCGGCGCTCAGAACATCCAGCAGCTCGCACGCCAGGCACAGAAGATGCAGGAGCAGATGGAGTCTGCTACCGAGGAACTGAACGCAAAGGAATACAGCGCCTCCGCAGGTGGCGGTATGGTCAACGTGACCGTATCCGGTGAGCTGGAGGTCAAGAAGCTCGAGATCTCTCCCGATGTTGTTGATCCCGAGGATATCGAGATGCTGCAGGATCTCGTTACCGCCGCGGTGAACGAGGCGATCCGCAAGGCGAATACCGATAAGGAAGAGACGATGGACAAGATCTCCGGCGGCATGAACCTCGGCGGACTGGGCGGCTTATTCTGATGGCTTCCTACAACGTAGCCCCTCTGCAGCGGCTGATCGAGCAGTTCGAGCGTCTGCCGGGTATCGGCAGCAAGTCGGCTCAGCGGCTGGCTTACCATGTGCTCAACATGTCTGAGGATCGCGCGAAGGAATTCTCCGAAGCCATCATCGACGCTCATCATAAGATACGCCGCTGTGAGGTCTGTTGTAACTTTTCCGATCAGGATCGCTGTCCGATCTGCCGCAACGAAAGCCGCGACAAGAGTGTGATCTGTGTGGTAGAGACACCCCGCGATGCGATCGCGATCGAGGGCACCGGCGAGTATAAGGGCGTGTATCATGTCCTGCACGGCGTGATCTCTCCGCTCAACGGCATCGGTCCCGATCAGTTGACGATCAAGCAGCTGCTGTCCCGTCTGAACAACGGTGAGGTCACCGAGGTGATCATGGCGACCAACCCCACCGTCGAGGGCGAGGCGACCGCGATGTATCTCTCGCGCCTGTTGAAGCCGCTGGATATCCGTGTGACGCGCCTTGCTTACGGTATTCCCGTAGGCGGCGATCTGGAATATGCCGACGACGTGACGCTTGCGCGAGCGCTTGAGGGCAGGAGTGAGCTGTGATGGATAATATCAAGATCATCGCCAATAATAAGAAGGCGTACCACGATTACTTTATCGAGGAGAAGTATGAGGCGGGTATCGAGCTCGCCGGTACAGAGGTGAAGTCTCTCAGACAGGGGAGAGTGAACCTCAAGGACAGCTGGTGCAGTATCGTCAAGGGTGAGCTGTTCGTCAACGGTATGCATATCAGTCCATACGACCACGGCAATATCTGGGGCAAGGACCCCATGCGCGTCAGAAAGCTCTTGATGCATAAGCGTGAGATCAATAAGCTCTTCGGTACCCTGCAGCAGCAGGGTCTGTCGTTGATACCGCTCTCCGTCTACTTCAAGGGCAGTTTCGTGAAGCTGGAGCTCGGTCTCTGTAAGGGCAAGAAGCTCTATGATAAGCGTGAGGACGCTGCCCGAAAGAGTGCCAAGCGCGACATCGAGCGCGCTATGAAGGAGCAGAATCGGTGAACAGTTAACGGATAACAGATAACGGTTTAACGTTAATGGTATCTCGCTTTGTTCGGTCAATTGTATCATTATTCGCGCATACAAACTTTATCTGCGGATACTTCCGCAATTTCGTGCAACGCGCAAGCGTTGCTTATATGGGGATGTAAAGGTTTCGACGGGGACGGCGAAGCTTGGTAAGCGAGTAGCGGTGAGGCGCCGCTTTAAAAGCCTCAACTTAAAAACAAACGACAACAATAAAGTTGCTTTAGCTGCTTAATGCAGCTCGTCTGCCCGGGAGTACCGCGCCCCGGGACAAGGCGTCGACAGCGGTTTCTGTGAACAGCCTACGCCTTTAAGCTGTCACACATGAAAGGCTACCGAAGCGACGAGCCTGTTATTGGGCGCGCCGTCGGGGGAATCTTAAAACAATAACTGCACTCGGAGAAAACCTTGTGGAACTGTTTTCGGACGCGGGTTCGATTCCCGCCATCTCCACCAAACAAGTATTGGACGAACACCTACTTTTTCAGCGGCGGTTTTGCCGTCAGATGTGTTCTCTGATGCAACAACAAAACGCCGTTTCAGTGTTAAAAGCTGGAACGGCGTTTTTTTGTTTTTAAAAGATTTTTTATCCACACATTCGATTTTTGGGTAAGCTCCGCTTATAATGAAATCATCAAAATGAAACGGAGGTAAACACAATGAGAAATCCAAAATACCATTTATACTTAACACCCAATGAACGGCGCACGGTCATCAACAGCTTGATTGATTTAAGGAACAACCTCATTTCTCAAGGCAGATACACCGACATCATTGATGAGCTATTAATCAAGCTCACAAAAGCAAGAACTAAGAGAATTAAGTTTAAGGAGGTCTAAATTATGGCTACAAAGATTACTTACACACAACAAGGAGATTATCTTTTGCCCGATTTGAAGTTGCCCGAACAACCAAAGGTTGAAATCGGCATTTGGGGCAAACGGCATTTGCGGTACATCAAGCAGCACCACAAAATCCGCTATACCAATCTGCTGACAAACTGCAAGCTCACCGCCTACCTCGCTGACATTGACGAGCAGGCAGAGGAGATGTTCTTTCGGTTGGTAAACCAACTTGCCGAAAAAGAAGGTGTGACCGAACAACTCAAAGCAGAAAACCAAATGCTGTGGGTGAAGCGAATGAACAATATCCGTAATCGTGCAACAGAGATTGTAAATGCAGAGTTGATTTATACCTAATACTGCAGAGGGCAACAGGTAACGCTACTTGTTGCCCTTTCTATATATTGTGGTAACAGATTTTTTATTTGACATATATCGTATAAACCTATATAATTATTATGAGTATTTATATGCAAATAGAGTTCACCTACCTGTTGTAATAGCAAAGTCCGTTTTATGGGACAATCGAATTGCTATAATACTATTATTGGTTAGTGTAACTCTAATGATAATATGTTTGGGTGAGAGAAATGGCGGTTGCTGTTAAAACAAATGAATATAAGACATCATTGATTAACAACAGAAGATATTTAGGTAATAAATATAAGTTATTGCCATTTATTACAGGAGTTGTAAACGATGAGTGTCCTGCCATAACGTCCATAGCTGACATTTTCGCAGGAACAGGTGCCGTATCCTCTGCGTTTACTGATAAAGTCATTATTACAAATGATTTGATGTATAGCAATTATATTTGCAATTATGCTTGGTTTGGCGCTGAAGAATATGATCCTCAAATAATCATAGATTGTGTTGTCCGTTACAACGCTTTGACTGATTTAGAGGATAATTATATGACAGACAATTTTGCTGATACATACTTCAGCAGAGATGACTGTGCTAAAATCGGTTATATAAGAGAAGATATTGAGGTGCTGTATAAAAAAGGCGATATAAACACAAGAGAGAGAGCTATTCTGATTACCTCCCTGCTTTATGCAATGGATAAAATAGCTAACACCTGCGGACATTATGACGCATACCGTAAAGGTGTCGAATTTGACAAGTCACTTGAACTTTATGTCCCAATGGCGAACCGTCAGAACAACCCCAATAACCAGTGCTTCAATATGGATTCTAATGAATTAGTAAAAAATATAGAAGCAGACTTGGTGTATATTGATCCGCCTTATAACTCCAGACAATACTGCGACGCCTATCATCTTTTAGAAAATGTTGCCCGTTGGGAAAAGCCCGAAGTGTTTGGCGTTGCAAAAAAAATGGATCGTAGCTCTATGAAAAGCAAATACTGCACACAATCAGCAACAGAAGCTTTTGAGCAGTTAATAGGAGATATTAAGGCTAAGTATATTCTGTTGTCTTATAACAATATGGCAGAAAAGGGTAATGACCGTTCTAATGCAAAGATTTCCGATCAGGATATTATGCGTATCTTAGAGAAAAAAGGAGAAGTAAAAGTCTTTTCGGAGAGTTATAAGGCTTTTACAACAGGAAAGTCTGATATTGATGATAATCAGGAAAGATTGTTTTTATGCAGATGTTTCAATTAGCTGATACACAACTGATTCAATCACCGCTCAACTATACCGGCGGAAAATATAAGCTACTCCCGCAAATCTTACCTCTTTTCCCAAAAGAGATAGATTGCTTTGTTGATCTATTTTGCGGCGGCTGCAATGTCGGCATCAACATAGATTCCAAAAGAGTGATTTATAATGATGTTGATGAGCATTTATTCTATCTTTTCAATACTTTTAAGAACCTTGATAAAGATGTTATTTTTGAGCTGATTTTTAAGATAATTAGGGACTACGATTTATCCCTTGTGTGCGAACACGGGTATGATTATTATCATTGCGAGAGCGGTAAAGGTGTAGGTAGTTATAATAAAGAACGATTTTTGAAGCTGCGTGACGATTTCAATCATCACAAGCAGGAAGATTACTATTACTACTTAATGTTGTATGTGTTGATCGTATATGCCTTTAATAATCAAATCCGATTTAACGCTAAAGGCGAATATAACTTGCCGGTAGGAAAAAGAGATTTTAATAAAAAAATGCAGACAAAATTGTCTGCGTTCATTGATAGATTACATCGTCAAGATTGTCGTTTTACTTGTATGAGTTTTACAGACTTTGATGTTTCTGATTTGACAAATAGAGATTTTGTCTATGTGGATCCGCCTTACTTAATTACCTGCGCTACATATAACGAACAAGACGGTTGGAATGAAGATCACGAAAAAGAGCTATTGCATTTTCTTGATAAATTGAATAGCAAAGGTATTCGTTTTGCCCTTTCAAACGTTCTCCGAAGCAAGGGTAAAGAGAATACTATTCTTATCGAATGGTTATCAAATAAAAAATATAAAACACATCATCTGGATTATGGATATTCCAATTCCAATTATCAGACCAAAGATAAACAAACAAAGAGCGAAGAAGTATTGATCACTAACTATTGAGGACTTAGCTATGCCGAACGAAATTCCTTATAAGAGCTTTTGCTGGGCTTTAGGAACTACCAGCTTTAGGACAAAAGATTTTAATAAGACCATTGAGGAACAGCTTGCGCTACTCGATGGCTTCTGGGCTTTGCCTGAAAATCACGGAGCGACCTGGTCGGGTGATAATAACACTCAGGCACGCTACTATGATTATATGAAAGCAAAGGAGTTTGTTGTCGGAAGCGCAAAGAATAAGCCGAAGGACGCTCGTGAAAAGACCTCCGGCTTAGTTGATATTGGTATCATTGATGAGAATCGCAAACTTACCGAAGCAGGAAGAGCGCTGTTAGAAATAAGTCAATTAAATGATTTTACTTCGGATAACTTTTTTCAGATCCCTAAAGATAGCTTCTTATATCTAAGACAGCTACTAAAAACATATAACAATGTTGACGGCTCTATTGTAAGACCGTTTATTATATTGCTCTATGTCCTTTCAAAAGTTGAATATTTATCATTAGATGAGTTCACCTATTTACTTCCATTATGTACAAGTGCCGAATATACAGAGCAGATCATTGGTGGTATTCAAGCTTGCCGGAACAATACGGCTTCATTTGATGATATTATAATAAACAGATTGCTTGAAATGGATAACTATCAAGCAGCATTAGATAAGTGGCATGAAAACACAGTTACGGAGAGCCTAATCTGTGAAATCGGTTTAAATCGAAAAAGCAGAAACTACGATAAGACATATCTTCGTCTATATGATGAGTTGTATTCTGTTTTCGTCAATCACGATAACATTCGAATTCCGCTTATCTTCTCTGCAACTAAGAATATAAACATAGGTAAGTGGTGGAGAAGGTATTTATTCAATACATCTTCTGAAAAAGCTATTGAAAAGAATCCGGTTGCTTGTTTGAAGCATACTGCTTTTGCGGGTGTATCAACGGAATCAGAATTCAAGACCGTTTTCTTTAAAACAATGCACTTGTTTAAGGCAAAGGCAACTTTATCCGATTACCTTGATTTAAACAGGCGATATATCCGAACTACGGATATTATTTTGTTTGAGGACAGTAATATAAAGCTGGATATTATTCCGAAGCATTTTTTTAATTCGATTGCTGATGAGCTGTACAATTACGCCTACAAAGCTTGTGACATATTGTTTGCAAACAGTAAGCTTGTTGAGATTGCTGATTGCCTTGTAATTAACGAGGAAACTGTAATCGAAGGCGTAAATGCTGAACTCGGCACAAATGTTTCTACAATAGGCGAAGCCAGAAATGTTCTGGAGGATAACCGTTATCGTAGATTACAGCATTTGATTGATACGAAGTTTACCGATGAAATCATTGTAACTCTACTCGGCTATTTTGAAAGTAGAAACGACGCTGAAATAAAGAGTATGGTAACGGAAAACGCAGACATTCCGACTATCTTTGAATATGTGTTAGGTATTCTCTGGTATAAAATCAGCGAAAGACAGGGTAAGATTCTTGATTATATGAAATTGTCCCTTGACGCTGATCTCTTACCCAAAACACACGCCGCTGGTGGTGAAGCGGATATTGTATATGAATATCCCGAAACAGAATACTATCCGGCACATACATTATTGCTTGAAGCGACTTTAGCCGACAACACAAATCAGAGACGTATGGAGATGGAGCCTGTTTCCAGACACTTGGGCAGACATCTTATCAGAACAGGTAATCTTAATTCCTATTGTGTTTTTGCGACAACATATCTTGATATAAATGTTATCGCAGATTTCAGAGGAAGAAAGAATATGCCATTTTATGACACGCAGGATTATACCAAAAGTGTAGACGGAATGAAGATAATACCGTTACAGACTGAAGAATTGAAGAAAATAATTAAATCCGAAACAAGATATAAGGTATTGTTTTCATTATTTGAAGAAGCGTTTAATTCACCATTACAGCCGCACGAATGGTATGATAATACAATAATTCGTGCATTTTAGATGATAGGAGTGGGCAAATGAGTTGTAAAATTACAGGAAAAGAATATCCATTAAGTAAGATTTTTAGCTCCGATTTCGATTTTTATATTCCAGCATATCAGAGACCATATGCATGGACTGAAGAACAATCATCGGAACTCTTTATTGATCTCTATGATTTCTTTAGAAACGAAAAAAATGAAAACTACTTCTTGGGGAGTATCGTTCTTATTAAAGAAGATGATAAACCACATAGTGAAGTTATAGATGGTCAACAAAGGTTAACAACATTGTCAATACTGATTTCTGTTATTGCATCTGCCTTAAATCCAAATCGTAGAGATTTGTGTAAAGAATATTTAAAAGAAAAAGGAAACGAAATAGAAGGTCGTTCTCCGATACCTAGACTCCACCTCAGAGATAAAGATCAACCCTTTTTTGAAAAATATATTCAAAACATAAATATTGGTAGCCTAATAAATATAGATCCTGCATCTTTAGAAAGCGAGTCCCAAAAGCACATAAGAAATAATTGTGAAAAAATAAAGAAGTTCGTTGATGAAAAATTTGCTGAAAATGAAGAAAATCTATTCTCGTTTATTCAATTCATAATCTCAAGATGTTATATAGTATCTGTCTCAACTCCAACACAACAATCTGCTTTTAGAATTTTCTCTGTAATGAACAGTAGAGGATTGGATTTGTTGCCTACTGATATAATAAAAGCCGAAGTAATAGGTAAAATACCTGAAAGCTTGCAAAAAGAGTATACTGATAAATGGGAAGAAATTGAAGAAAACGCTACTCGCTCAGGTTTTAATGAGATTTTTACCCATACAAGAATGATTTTTGCTAAAGCAAAACAAAAGAAGAATTTGTTGGAAGAATTTAAAGAAATAGTTTTAAAAGATATAACCCCACAAATATTAATTGATAACATAATATCACCTTATGCAGATGCATATATGATCTTAAAAAATCAAAACTACAAATCCACAGATAATGCCAAGGAAATCAATACATATCTATTTTGGTTAAATAAAATAGATAATTCAGACTGGATGCCAGTAGCAATAAAGTATTTTGCTGATCATCAAAACGACTCAGCTCTAATTCGTGGTTTTATAATCAAATTAGAAAGATTAGCTTCCTATCTACATATAACAGCGAAAAATCTTAATCAACGCATTGAAAGATATGGAATGATATTGAAGGAGATGGAGGATGATCAACAAGATAGTCCACAAGGATTAATATCTATAGATTTATCAGATAAAGAGAAAGAAGAATTCACTAATGCATTGAATGGTGATATATACTCTTTAACTGGCGTTAGACGTAATTATGTAATTCTGCGATTAAACGAGTTTATAAGCGATCAAGCTCAATCTATTGATTATTCTCCAAATGTTTTAACTATTGAACACGTATTGCCCCAAACAGTTAGGGACGGATCAGAATGGAGTCTGATTTGGCAAGATATAACAGAACGTGAATATTGGTTAAATAAAATAGCAAATCTAGTTCCTTTAACACGAAAGAAGAACTCGGCAGCCCAGAATTATGACTTCAAAGAGAAAAAAGAAAAATATTTTTCTGGAAAAAACGGAATCACTTCTTTCCCCCTAACTACACAGGTTTTAACGAAAGAAAAATGGACACCACAAGTTGTTTCTGACAGGCAAAAAGAACTAATAAATATTTTTGTTGAAAATTGGGATCTAAAATTCGAAAGAAATACCAATGTTTCATCAACAGGAGAAATGGTGATTAATTCTTTTGATCCAGTTTTTGCGAAAAATTACAAAGATTATGAACCTATTAGTTTCTCTTTCTTAAACAATACCATTCTATTGGGAAAACACAAATATTCAAATCTCTTGTTAAATATAACTCAAGAATTTCTTAAAGTAAAAGAAACAGAGTTAGAAACTCTTGCTAACAATAATTATTCTCCAATGCAATCAAGTAGAATATATATATCAAAGTCAGATTTAGGTATGAAAGCTCCTATAAAACTTAAAGAAGACCTTTTCATTGAGAGCAACCTGTCGTCTGGATATACAATAAAGTTTATATATGTTTTATTAAAGTCACTTGGATATGAAGATTCAGAACTAAAAATATCACTAAGGCAAAAATAGTTTCATACTCTTGTTAATAAAAAGATTAAAGATAATAAATCAACATATTACAAAACGAGGGGCTCCCCTCGTTTTGTAATAGTTGCAGTACGATAATATGCTCGTATAATAATACGGGCTGTTTTTTTATTTTCCAGCGTTATTTCGTAACCGTCAAATAAACCACCGTATTGCCCTCCGCCCGGTGAATGTGAGAAAAT
>CAMVDB010000002.1 GCA_947166135.1 uncultured Clostridia bacterium
AGCGCATTGAAAACAAAGTGCCTCGGCTCCGAGCTTTAATCGAACAGGAAAAGCAACTGGAGCAAGGCAGATACAAGTACAAATATTATAAACAAACCAAATCAAAACAAAGGAGTTACGAACGATGACCAATATATCAATCAACAAATTACACGAATTCAGAGACCACCCTTATCAGGTGCTCGACAATGAAGAAATGAACAGCTTAATTGAGAGCGTTCAACAGCAAGGCATTATGACGCCGCTGATTGTCCGCCCGTTAGAGGGAACAACCAACGAGTACGAAATCATATCGGGACACCGCCGTTTCCGTGCGGCACAGAAGGCAGGGCTTGCAGAAGTTCCTGCCTTTATTCGTCCCGTGAGCCGTGATGAAGCGGCTGTAATGCTCGTAGACAGCAATCTGCACAGGGAGCATCTGTTGCCCTCGGAGAAAGCGTTTGCCTACAAATTGAAATATGACGCACTAAAACGTCAGGGCAAGCGCACAGACTTAACTTCGTCCCAAGTTGGGACAAAGTTACGAACAGACAAAATCATAGCGATTGAAGCCGGAGAAAGCCGCAATCAAATTCAGCGCTATATCCGTTTAACTAACCTTATCCCGGAATTGCTTGAGTTGATGGACGAGGGCAAAATCGCTTTTTCCGTAGGCGTAGAGCTGTCCTACCTTCCTTCTGAGATACAGCAGGATTTGTCCGAGATCATCGACCGTGATGACTGCACCCCATCTTACTCTCAGGCATATCGTTTGCACAAAGCGTTTAATAGCTGTTCTCTCACGAAAGAGGGATTGGAACTTGTGATGTCGGAGGAAAAAGCCAACCAACGTGAAACGCTTAAAATCCCAATGGACAAGGTGAGGAAATACGCTCCGAGAGCTACCGACAATCAGCTTGAGGATTTTGTCCTCAAAGCCTGCGATTATTACCAACGCTATCTCAAGCGACAGCGTGACCGTGAAAGATGAGGTGAGCCTATTGAACAATGAATTGCAAACTGCGGAATACTCGGAAGAAGCGTTAACGCTCCTCGCAAAAGCGATTGTTCCCGACGTTATTGAGTTTTATAACAGCGAGTTCGGCAAACGATACTTTGAAGAATGGCTAAAGGCTCACCCCGAATATCAGGACGGAAAAAAGATTGCGTAAATTTGACACAATCGACTGTTTTCGGCAAATCCTGTAAAATAAAATCAATAAAGCTCTCCGCCATCTCGGCGGAGAGCAAAGGAGGTCAATTATGAATGTAGTAATTTATGCCCGCTTTTCGAGCCACAGCCAGACCGAACAATCTATTGAAGGTCAGCTAAAGGTTTGTTACGAATATGCAGAGCAAAATCATTATACAGTTGTCGGTGAATACATAGACAGGGCTATGAGCGGAAAATATGATAATCGTGCAGAGTTTCAGCGTATGATTTCCGACAGCGATAAGCACACCTTTGAGGGCGTGTTGGTTTATCAGCTTGACCGCTTTGCCCGTAACCGCTACGACAGCGCAATCTACAAAGCCAAGCTGAAAAAGAACGGTGTGAGGGTGTTATCGGCAAAAGAGAATATCACCGACGACGCATCGGGCATCCTCGTTGAAGGCGTGTTGGAAAGTATGGCGGAGTATTATTCTGCCGAGCTTTCTCAGAAGATACACCGAGGGATGGAAATTAACGCACAAAAGTGTTTATCCAATGGCAGCAACCCCGGTCTTGGATTCAAGGTGGATAAAGACAGACACTTCTATATTGACGAGGACGAAGCCAAAATCGTGCGTGAGATATTTGAGCGATACGCCAGCGGTGAAACAAAGGCAGAAATCGTAAAGGATTTGAAACGCCGCAAAGTCAAAACCTCGCTGGGCAACGATTTTACTTACAACAGTCTCAGCCGTATGTTGAGTAACAAGCGATATATAGGAGTTTATATGTATAAGGGGCAGGAAACGCCGAACGGTATGCCGAGGATTTTAGACGACGATTTATTCAACAAGGTTCAGGATATACTGAACAAAAACAAAAAGGCTCCTGCCAGAACGCACGGCGAGGGTGAGTATCTGTTGACAACAAAGCTGTTTTGCGGTCACTGTAAAAATATGATGGTAGGTTACGGCGGCACAAGTAAAACCGGCAAACAGTATCACTATTATATTTGCAAGGAAGCCCGAAAAAAGCGCTGTGATAAAACAATCGTGGGCAAAAAGAAAATTGAGGACAGAGTAATAGCAGAATGTTTGAAGTTACTCACAGATGACAATATCAAATTCATAGCCAAAAAGGTAGCCGAGGAATGTAATAAAAGCCCTGATAATCTTACGGTCAAACACCTAAAGAAAGCTATTCGAGAAGCGGATACAGCCATAGAAAATCTATGGAGAGGTATTGAGCAAGGACAATCCGTGCCAATGCTGACAGAACGCCTTAACAAGCGTCAGGCTGAAAAAGAAGAGCTGGAGGAACAGCTTGCCATTGAACAAAACAAACGTATCTGTCTTTCGGAAGCGCAGATACTCGCTTTCCTCGATTTCGTATGTGAAATGCCGCTGGATGATATAAACAAACGCCGAGCTATCATCAATATTCTTGTTCATTCGGTGTATCTTTACGATGACCACTTTACACTGATAATCAACGCCAGCAAGAAGCCTGTGAGCATTGATGACATACCGTTAGAGGAAATTGAAGAAGCCTTTAACACCGATAAAACCTGCACGGAGCAGTGTTCGACTATGACGTCGCCTGCTCCACCATTGATAATAGCAGGGAGTACCTTTACGGTGCTCCCTGCTATTATCATTTGACCGACCGGTAAAGATGACGGGAATCAAAGGCGAGTGTGTCAAGATGTAAGCGAGAGCGTACGACGCAGATAAACCGTCATTGAGTGTTGTCGGTTGAGCTTTTAGTTTGTTGTTATGCTGTTATGGAATCCTTTTCTTTTTCATTGATACGAAAGTAAAGATGATTTCGGAGATCAATAGCAGAAATATCAAAACCATTACGAAAGAATACATTTTTGGACTTACTATCATAAAATAGATAGAGATTGACACAAAGAGGAGTGCCGGTATACTTGTGGATAAGATCGCTGTTTTACTCCATCGGAGATTCCATATCAGTAATATAACGGAAAAGCAGAGCGACAATATTGAGAACACGCTAACAGGAGGAATCCAAAGAATTCCCATGCCCCATAAATGCGGAAAATCAGAAATAAAAGAATAGTGGGTAAAGACTCCTCCGCCGGGCACGCCTGCTCCCACGATAATGGTATCGGGAATGAATTGCAGCGAAATAATCGCTAATGAATGAAGAAAGATAATCATTCTGTATTTCATAATACATCCCCCTTTTCAAATTGACAAAAATGCTATTTGCTACTATACTTGAATTGTAGCATTTATCAGTGCTTTAATCCATTTCATTCTATCAAGGGTTTTTGCACTATTTGCAATAGGTGAGTTATGACAAAGTGCCGTTTTTGGGAAGACCGTTATCTTCCGATCGAATACAGCTTAAATGATATCCGCAGTAAGGTCGGATATTTTTCGTTGTGCTTGCTGACAAAAGGGACAGCTGTATTGGAGATTGACTGTGAACGTTGTTATGTATCGTCGCCTGCGCTTCTTTGTCTGAATCCCGATCGAAACACTGTCATATTGAAATCAAACAATCTGCAAATCAAATCCGTGTTTTTTACGCCGGAGTTTATCAATCGTAATCTTTCGATAGAACGAATCACGGCAGATGATTATGAGGTGACCTGTAAGCTTTTTGATTTTCCGAGTTTTGATCTGTTTTATAAAACAGACGTTTTATATAACTGTATCATCCCGTTTGAAGCCGCTGAATCAGACAGAGTAGAATTTTTATTTGACAGCATTCTTGAGCAGCTCAGCGTTCAGCCCGACGCTATGTGGTCGTGCCGAGCGAGAATGGCGATCATCCGTATATTTGATTGTGCTGCTAAGCTGCATGACGGAACGTTTGGCGTAAGTCAAGAAAACGACGCGCTTGTAGATTGTATTCTGACCTTTATAGAATTCAATATCGAAAAGCAATTTACAATAGAGTGGCTCAGCCGTGAATATTCCACTAACCGAACTACACTGATGGCGGCGTTCAAACGAGTGACCGGTAAGACGATTAACGAATTTGTCATAGATAAACGAATTGATCTGAGTAAACGGATTTTAGCGTTTACCAATATTTCGATCGAGGAATTAGCCGGAAAATGCGGCTTTTCATCGCAATCCTATTTTACAAGAGCCTTTAAAAAGAAAATCGGCTTATCTCCTATGCAGTTTCGGAAAAAGGCAGTTGAATCGAGAGTTACGGAGTTTCAGGAGAAATAGAATTTTATGATCAATCAACTGTACCTTGTGTTTTGTCTGTATACCTGTTATAATAGCGTTACTATACCTAAAGATGATAAAGATACTGTGATTTGCAAGCGTTTATATCAAGAGCAGTACGCATAAGAAAAGAGGTTGTTTGATGAAAAGAGTATTATCCGTTATTGCAATCTGTATCGTGTTGGCGATGACTGTGTCCCTGGCGGGATGTTCGGCGACACCTGAGAAAAACGAAGAAACGACTGCTGCTGTACAGACCTATGCGCAAAGGCTTCAAAGCTGTAAGGAACAGCTCGAAGCCAAGATTGATTTCAAGCCCGATGTTGTACTGGTACTCGGAACAGGCTTAGGCGATTTTGCGGATACCCTTGACGTAAAGGCGAAGATCCCGTACAAGGATATCGAGGGCTGGCCGAAGTCGACCGCGCCGAAGCATGCGGGTAATCTGATCTTTGCGGAATATAACGGTCTTAAGCTGGCTGTCATGCAGGGCAGAATACATTATTACGAAGGTTATTCGATGGAAGAGGTCGTCCTGCCGCTGAGGGTGCTCCACCTGCTCGGAGCAGATACGGCGGTCATCACCAATGCGGTCGGTTCGCTCAATCCTGAGTTCAAGGTCGGCGAATTTGTCTGCGTAAACGATCAAATCACCTCCTTCATTCCGTCGCCCTTGATCGGTGAGAACAATGACGAGCTGGGCGAGCGTTTTGTAGGTATGACAGACGCATTTGATAAGGAAATGCAGAATACTGTCTTAAAGCTTGGTGAGGATAAGAACATCCCTGTTCACAGCGGCGTGTTTATGCAGGTGACCGGTCCTCAGTTTGAAACTCCCGCAGAGATCAGAATGTATCGTTCGCTGGGCGCGGATACCGTCGGCATGAGCACCGGCGCCGAGGTCATTGCGGCAAGACATATGGGTATGAAGGTCTGCGTTATCAATGCTGTTTCCAATATGGCGGCAGGCATGGAAGAAGATGGCTTCGATCAGGATTTGATCGAGGAAAACATGACCCACAGCGCAGAGAATTTCAAAACGCTGATCAACGGTCTGCTGGATTCTCTGTCCAAATAATTATAATTCATAATACAGTAATAACAGTGAAGGAACCTTGCGTGCAGCGGGGTTCCTTTTTTATGAAATCAGCGTACATTGTCGGATAGTTTTTTGAAAATTATTACGGTTGCATAGTTTTATGCAACTTTTTTTATTATCTCGACATGATTGAGAGGGGTATTCTATCACGAAAGGATGAAATGATTGCAACTTGCGGGCGAAATGATACCCGTCATCACGGCAGTGATCTCGGGCGGTTCGGCGGCGATCGCGGCGATCATCGTCGCGGTGATCCAATCGCGTTCACAGTACAAGGGAGTCATCGCCGAGATCGATAAGCGCGACGCACTGCAGGCACAGCGGATCGAGCAGCTCGAGAAGAAGATGGACAAGCATAATCAGCTGATCGAGCGCACCTATAAGGTGGAAGAAGCGGTCAAGCTGATCGAAAAAGACATCAAGGTCGCCAATCACAGGATCGATGACCTTGAGCATAAGTAAACAGGTTGAGATTGCCACGGCATAAATGCCTCGTAATGACAATCAGAAACAGAAAGGATGAGAGTATGAACCTGAAATTCAAACTGACTTCACGCAAGTTCTGGGCGGCGGTGGCGGAGTTCGTCGCCATGCTGCTGGTGTTCTTCAACTACCCTCAGGACAAGACCACCCAGATCACCGCTCTGATCATGGCGGGCGCTGCCGTGATCGCGTACATTGTCGGCGAGGGTCTGATCGACGCGGCGTCGAATCCGACCTCCGTTCCCGAGAAAAAGGACAAGAAGCATGAGTCTTAAAAACGCAAAGGGCGTCGATATCTCCTACGCAAACGGAAATATCGATCTCGGTAAGGTCAAAGCGGCGGGGTTCGATTATGTCATGATCCGCTGCGGTTACGGCTCCGATCTGCTGACGCAGGACGACGCGCAGTTTGAGGCGAACGTCAGGAAGGCGGAGTCGCTCGGCTTGCCGTGGGGCGTGTACCTGTACTCGTATGCTACCTGTAAAGCGGAGGCATTATCCGAGGTACAGCATGTCAAGCGGTTGTTGAAGGGCAAGAAGCCCACCATGCCGATCGCGCTGGACGTAGAGGACAGCGCCTACTATACCCGTCACGGCTGTTTCAACAAAGCGACCATCACCGAGGTAGTGAGGACTTTCATCGAGGGGATCCGCAAGGCGGGCTATTACCCGATGATTTACACCGGCATCTACTGGCTCGCCGAATATATCGACAAGAGCGTCTATATGTCCTGTGACCTGTGGATCGCCCAGTGGAACCACACCTGTCAGTATACCGGGGATAACCTCGGCATGTGGCAGTACGGCGGCGAGGTCAATTACCTCGAGAGTAATTCGATCAGCGGCGTCGGCGTGATCGACAAGGATATCTGCTACCGCGATTACCCGACGATCATCAAGAACGGCGGCTACAACGGCTGGACGAAGGGCAGCGGGGGAGAGTCAGCAACCAAGCCCGAGCTGATCACCGCGACCTGCGAGCTGCGGATGAGATACCTTGCGAAAGAAGGCTACAGCAACAGCGAGAAGCAGGTCAAGACCCTGCAAAGACTCCTGAAGGCGAGCGACTATCTCGGCGCGGACAAGCTCCCGCTGACGATAGACGGCGTTTTCGGCAAGAACACCGACACCGCCGTCCGCTCCTTCCAGAAGGCGAACAGCCTCACCGCCGACGGCATTGTAGGTATCGATACATGGACAAAGCTTACCGGAGCGGAATAATACGAATAACAGATATGATGACACGGCTTGTTGTTCAGACGGACGGCAAGCCGTGTTTCTGTAATACACAACAGAATCAGGAAAAATCTTGCAATATTGCCCGAGTGTTGTATAATAGTAACAGAGACACTTGCGCATAAGGGCGCAGACTGAGGTGAGGTTCAGTGTATTATTTGATTCGTCAGACCTTGGAGGAAACGGATTTTGAACACCTGAGAAGCGGCGGTCAGTATGTAGCGGTTCTGACGCCTGCCCAGTGGGCACAGCAGAAGGACAGCTTTGAGATGGGTATCGATATCGAGCCGCAGACGTCGGAGATCCACTCTACCAAGGCGGAGGTCAACTACGACTCCCTGACGGGTACATTCAGCATTCCCGACCGCACGGATTATGAGATCCAGCGGCGATTCGCATTCGCGCTGGATGAGAAAGGCATTGTCTTCATCGACGACGGCGGTACCGCTCAGAAGATCATCAATGATATCCGCATGTCCAAGAAATGGCGACTGCCCAGCCTGGAACGTTTTTTGTATGACTTCCTCGAACAGATCATCAGCGACGACCGCGATATCCTGGAGAGCTATGATGTCGAGCTCAATGCGATCGAAGACGATATCGAGCGAGAGGACGATGACGTCAACAACGTAGAACGCGCGAACGAGATCCGCGGCGACCTGCGCGCTTTGCGCGTACACTATGAGCAGCTGCTCGACTTTACGCAGGAGCTCGAGGAGAACGAGAACAACTTCTTCAAGCATGACAACCTGCGTTACTTCCGCTTGTTCGTCAACCGCATCGAGCGTTTCCGCGATACTGCCAAGGCGGTCAGCGATCACGCCCTGCAGATTCGCGATATCTACAAGGCGCATCTGGATATCAAGCAGAATCGTATCATGACGGTGCTGACGGTCGTGACGACGATCTTTATGCCGCTGACGCTGATCGTCGGTTGGTACGGTATGAACTTCCGGCACATGCCGGAGCTGGAGAGCGACTGGGGCTATCCCGTCATCATCATTCTCAGTGTGTTGATCCTGATCGGCAGCCTGTTCTATTTCAAGAAGAAAAAGTGGCTGTAAGTTTGATGATCGGCTTGATTTATCATAGTCAACCGACATATAATAAAGGTTAGAAAGGGTGATACCATGTTTTGTCATAATTGCGGAAAAGAAGTGATCGACGGTGCGAAGTTCTGTCGTTACTGCGGCGCCGAGATCCCCGAGCAGACGCTCCGTCATGCCCGTCCCGAGCCGGAGGAGATCTACTCCCATTCCGATATGAACGAGCATACAGGCTTTGATGTAACGCCGTTGGGCGTTGATCAGCAGGACGCCGACGATATCTCGGATCGAACAAGGGTGTATGATTTCGGACGGTTTGAGGATAACCGCGTTCCCGAGCAGGAGCCGTATGATGACCGCGAGATCATCAATGATTCCTTTGATGAATACACCGAGGAAGAGAATCCCTACGATGATCGATTGGACGAGTATTTCAGAGAGGAAAATATTCCTGAAAAGAAAAATACATGGCTGTGGGTTGTCTTGGGCGTCGTTATCGCGATCTTGATCATCGCCATCGGTTTCATCGCTGTGCGTGCCATCACGCAGAACACCAACAAGAACAATAAACCGACTGTTTCGACCGTGGCGACCGTCCCGGCGACTCAGAAGCCGACCGAAAAGCCGACCGAACCGCCTACCCAGGCGCCTCAGCCGACGCAGGCGCCGGTCACCGAGGCTCCCGCTCCGACCGATCCGCCCGCTCCCGAGCCGACCGATCCGCCGGCTCCCGTACCCACCGACCCGCCCGCGCCTACCGAGACTCCCGTCCCCGGATATGAGACCGAGGCGGAATATGTTGAATATTATTAAGGAGCGTACTATGCTGTTACTGTGTTACCCGCGCTGCTCGACCTGTAAGAAGGCGCAGAAGTGGCTGGATGAGAAGCAGATCGCTTACGATTATCGCGACATCAAGGAGGAAAATCCCTCCGCCGAGGAGCTCGGAGAATGGCTTCGTAAAAGCGGTCTTGAGATCAAGCGCTTTTTCAACACCTCCGGACAACTCTACAAGAGCATGGGGCTGAAGGATCGGCTGCCTTCGATGACCGACGAGGAGAAGCTCGGTCTGCTCTCGACGGACGGTATGCTCGTCAAACGGCCGCTGCTGATTGGAGATGATTATGTACTTGTCGGTTTCCGTGAGCAGGAATGGACAGAAAAGCTTGTCTGATTTATTGTATAAAGGGTGGGGCGCTTCGCGTGAAGCGCCCCGTTTTTTTGAGCGATCAGTGATCAGCAGCCGCAGTCGTTGCCGCAGCCACAGCCGCAGCCGTTGTTGCCGTTGTTGCCGCAGCAAGCCCACAGGACGATCAGCAGGATGATGATACCGCAGCAGCTGTTGCCGCCGAATAAACCGTTATTGTTACACATAATGTTTCCTCCTAAGTTCTCTTATAGGTGATGAAATCATCAGCTACACCTTATACTATGTCGTTTCGGCTGCTGTGTGACAGCCTTTTGGCACAAATGCGACAGACAAGCCGTTTTAAAGGGTAAACAAATTATCTGCATGGTTCAAAATTTGTTGACAAAAATTTCCGCGTAGTGTATAATCATATAGGTTGTTTGATTTTATCGCGATTCACCGCGATAACGTATTAAATAAAGAAAGAGGAGAAACATGATGAAAAAAGTATTTGCACTTCTGCTGGCAGTTGCAATGATCGCTTCCGTAGCGGTTCTTGCCGGCTGCGGTAACAAGAATGCGACAACTGAGACCAAGCCCGCGGATACGGCGTCTGCTGACACCAAGACCGCTGACACCAAGACCGCTGACAAGACCTATGTGATCTATTCCGACAACGCTTTTGCGCCGTTCGAGTATCTTGATACCGCGTCCAATAACTATGTCGGCGTTGACATGGATATCATGGCTGCGATCGCTGAGGATCAGGGCATCAAGTATGAGATGCACAACGAGGGCTTCGACGCTTCTATGGGCGCTGTCCAGAGCGGTCAGGCTGACGCGATGATCGCCGGTATGACTATCACTGACGAGCGTAAAGAGACCTTCGACTTCTCCGACGCTTACTTTGATGACGGTCAGGTTATCGTTGCCAAGGCCGGCACCACCCTCGAAGACCTCAAGGGCAAGACCGTTGCCGCTAAGACCTCTACCGTCGGCGGCGAGTACGCTGAGTCCATCAAGGATCAGTACGGCTTCACCATCAACTACTATGAGGGTTCCGATAACATGTATCAGGCGGTCCTGACCGGTACCGACGTTGCTTGCGTCGAGGACTTCTCCGTAATCGGTTACGCGATCAAGTCCGGTGAGGTTGACCTCTCCATCATCTCCGAGGAGCCCGCTAACGTTAAGGGCTACGGCTTCGCTGTCCAGAAGGGCAAGAATCCTGAGCTGATCGAGATGTTCAACGACGGTCTGAAGAACATCAAGGAGAACGGCAAGTACAAGGAGATCCTCGCGAAGTACGGTTATTGATCCGATCTTTGATCATATCTTAGTTTAATTCTGTTCAGCACGGTATTCGCTTATCGTGCTGAACTTTATGTAAGGCAGTTGTAGTATATGGATTTTGGAAGAGTATTTCAACAAGCGTTGCCGATGCTGCTTGACGGTCTGTGGCTGACCGTCAGGGTATCGCTCATCTCTATCGTGATCGGCATGGTCATCGGTCTGTTCATGTGCCTGATGAAGATGTCGAAGAACGTCGTTCTGCGCGCGATCGCGGGCGTCTATATCTGGATCATCCGCGGTACCCCTATGCTGGTACAGGCGTTGATGGTGTTCTTCGGCTTACCTCAGCTCGTGCAGATGACGATCAACCCCGACTTTCGCCTTGACGCGTTCACCGCGGGCATCATCACCCTTTCGCTGAACGCCGGCGCCTACCTCGCCGAGATCTACCGCGGCGGAATCATGGCTGTTCCGAAGGGACAGAGCGAAGCGGCGCGTTCGCTGGGTCTGTCACAGGCGCAGACCATGCTCAAGGTCGTTCTGCCTCAGGCAATCAAGTTCTCGATCCCCTCGCTGGTCAACCAGTTCATCATCACCATCAAGGATACCTCCATCCTCTCCGTTATCGGTATGGCTGAGGTCGTTAATAAGGCGAAGACTTACGTCGGCAGTACCTATGTGTACTTCGCGACCTACGCGGTCGTTGCGCTGATGTACCTGCTGGTCATCTCCATCCTGATGCTGGTTTCGAGCTACATCGAGAAGAAGTTAAAATACGAAGCGAGGAAGGGGAAGAGACGCCGTGACGAACATTAACAGATCAAATAAGAAGGTCGTTGTTACCAACCTTCATAAATACTTTGACAAGAACGAGGTCCTGACCGGTATCGACGCGACCATCTATGAAGGCGAAGTCGTCTGCGTGATCGGTCCGTCCGGCTCCGGCAAATCCACCTTTCTGCGCTGTCTGAATAAGCTCGAGGACGCTACCTCGGGCAAGATCGAGATCGACAGCTTTGATATTACCGATAAGAAGGTCAATATCAATAAGGTGCGCGAGAACATCGGTATGGTGTTCCAGCAGTTCAACCTCTTCCAGAATATGACCGTCATCAAGAATATCATGATGGCTCCGGTCTCGCTCAAGAAGATGACCAAGACCGAGGCGTACGCCAAGGGCATGGAGCTTTTGGCGCGCGTCGGACTGGCTGATAAGGCGGATTCCTTCCCCGGAGAGCTCTCCGGCGGTCAGCAGCAGCGTGTGGCGATCGCCCGCGCGCTCGCGATGAATCCCGATATCATGCTGTTTGACGAGCCTACCTCCGCTCTCGACCCCGAGATGGTCGGCGAGGTTCTGGACGTTATGAAAGAGCTTGCCGCCGAGGGCATGACGATGATCGTCGTTACCCATGAGATGGGCTTTGCGCGCGAGGTATCCGACCGTGTACTGTTCATGGCGGACGGCGTTATCTGTGAGGAAGGCACTCCCGATCAGGTTTTCGGCAATCCGCAGAATGAGCGTACTCAGGACTTCCTGCGTAAGGTTCTGTAAAACTGCATAACGAAGTATCAGGCACTGTAGCGATTACAGTGCCTTTTTCTATTGTTGTTTATATTTCTATATTAGAAATATGATTGCGTTTATGAACAATTTGTGAATCTTTAAATTTGACCTTGACTTTCTTTGACCAATGGTGTACACTATAGTCAAGGTCAGAGAAAGACAAACGACAACTAGACGGATTAGAGGTCAGTAAAATGCGTATGAGCGATTTGGTCGCCAAGTATATCAAGGATATACTGGAACGACAGGACGGCGAAGCCGAGATCAAGCGAAATGAACTCGCTACGACGCTGGGATGTGTCCCCAGTCAGATCAACTATGTCATCACCTCGCGATTCACGCCCGAGCAGGGCTATATCGTAGAGTCAAGGCGCGGGGGAGGCGGTTACATCCGTATCACTCGTATCAATACCACTCGAAGCGGTACGATCATGCACATCGTCAACGCGATCGGCAGTACGCTTGATAAAGCGACCGCCGAGGTGATGCTGGACAACATGCTCAGCCGACATGTGCTCGATCCCGCGACCGCTAAGCTGATGGCGGCGGCGATGGGTGAGAGGACTTATCTGAGTGTGCCTCAGCAGTACCGCGACAGCCTCAGGGCATCGGTATTCAAGAATATGCTGCTGACACTGCTCGACACATAGATTTAACAATAAATGATAGAATAAAGTGAAAAGAATTGTTCGCGGCATGAACTGACTTAAGTCATGAATCGCCCGCGGCATGAAATTCGCTTCGTACATGTAAAGGAGGAATTTCCATGTTATGTCAACATTGTAAGAAACATGAAGCCACAACCCACATCAAAACAATGATCAACGGCGAGTATGCCGAGTACATGCTCTGTCCCGAATGTGCTCACGAGCTCGGGTATGATCAGATGTTCCCTGATTTTTCGGCAGATTTCGGCGGTTTGCTTTCGAGCTTCTTCTCGAACGCTCTGCCTGCTATCTCCGGCGCGGCTCACTGCGGCACCTGCGGCAGCACTCTGAATGATATCAAGCGTACCGGCAAGGTCGGCTGCGCGGATTGCTACGACACCTTCTTCAATGAGCTGATGCCTACAATCCGCAGCATCCACGGCAACACCGAGCACAAGGGCAAGCGCCCTGACGTGATCGAATATACCGTCAATGAGAGCGATACAAGCGCTGATAAAACAGCTCCGGCGGAGGATAAGATTAATTCCCTGCGAGCTGAGTTGAAGAAGGCGATTGAAGATGAGAACTTTGAACGCGCGGCTCAACTGCGTGACGAAATCAAGGAGCTGGAGGGTTAATCATGAGTGAGGCTGTTGTATCGACCAGGATTCGATTGGCAAGAAACTTGAAGGATTATCCCTTCCCGATCCGACTGCCCGCCGACAAGGCTTGCGAGATCGTCGATAAAGTAGGTGAGGCGCTGAAGGACAGCGATATCCGCTTCCACCGCATCGACCTCGATTCGGTATCCGACGCGATCCGTGTCGCGATGATCGAGCGCCATCTGGTCAGCCCTGATTTTATCAGTGCAAAGGAAGGCAGAGCGGTATTCCTCAGCGACGATAACGCGATCTCGATCATGGTCAACGAGGAGGATCATATCCGACTGCAGGTGATCAAGGACGGCTTCGAGCCGGATGAGGCGTTCAAAATTGCGAATGAGATCGATAATATTCTTTCAAAGAAATTAGAGTTCGCGTTCCATAAACGTTTGGGCTATCTGACCCAGTGTCCGACCAATCTCGGCACCGGTATGCGCGCGTCGGTGATGCTTCATCTTCCCGCGCTTGAGATGAGCGGCGCGGTCTATCGTATCGGCGCGAACCTCAGCAAGCTGGGACTTACGATGCGCGGATTGTACGGCGAAAGCACCAAGCCCGCCGGCGCCTTCTTCCAGTTGAGCAATCAGGTCACCCTCGGTATTTCCGAAAAGGCTGCGATCGAGAATCTCAGGAACATCACCACCCAGCTGATCGCTCAGGAGATGCGCGCGCGTGAAACTGCGCTCTCAAAGATCGAGCTAGAGGATCGCATCCATCGAGCTCTCGGCACATTGAAGAGCGCTCTGCTGATGGATCACAACGAGGCGATGACGCTGCTGTCACTTGTCAGACTGGGAGTCAGCGCAAAGAAGCTCGAGACCCTCTCGACCGACAGCATCGACAGGCTGATTGTCGAAATACAGCCCGCGTCAATTATGACGCGATTCGGTGAGGATCTCTCACCCCGCGACCGCGATATCAAGCGCGCGGAAATAATCAGAAATAAATTTGAATAATTAGTATAATGATTAATTGCCTTCGGCATCAAAGGAGGTTAGGTATATGAAGTATAATTTTAAAGGTTTTACCGAGAAAGCGAACAAAGCGCTGAATCTGGCGATCGAAAGCGCAGAGCAGCTCGGTCATGATTATATCGGTTCCGAGCATATTCTGCTCGGTTTGTGCAGAGAGAACAGCGGCGTCGCCTACGCTGCGCTCAGCGACAGCGGCGTGACTGCCGATAAGGTAGAGAAGCTGATAGGCGGAAACAGCGGCAAGACCTCTCTTACCCCTGACGATTTCACTCCCCGTACCAAGCGCGTGATGCAGACTGCCGTGATGTACTCGGCACGTACCGGGTCCGGCTATGTCGGTACCGAGCACCTGTTGGTCGCGCTCCTGTCCGACCGTGACAGCTACGCGATCCGCTGCCTGAGCGCTCTCGGCATCAGCCCGCAGTCGGTCGCAGACCGTCTCAGCGCCCGCTTGCAGGGTGAGGAATCGGGCGGCTTCCGTGAGAACGGCAGCGCACAGGCTGAGCCCGACGGCGACAGCAAGACTCTCGACAGCTTCTCCCGCGATCTGACGAAGGCGGCGAAGAACGGAGAGATCGACCCCGTGATCGGCAGGGATGAGGAGATCCAGCGGATTATTCAGATCCTTTCACGCCGTACCAAGAACAATCCCTGCCTGATCGGCGAGCCCGGCGTCGGCAAGACGGCGATCGCCGAAGGTTTGGCTCTGAAGATTGCGAACGGCGAGGTCCCCGAGCATCTGCGCGATAAGCGCGTCGTAGCTCTCGACCTCACCAGTATGGTCGCGGGTACCAAGTACCGCGGTGACTTTGAGGACAGGATCAAGAACGCCATCGACGAAGTGAAGAAGAGCAAGAATATCATCCTCTTCATCGACGAGCTGCATACCATCATTGGTGCGGGCGCCGCGGAGGGCAGTGCCGACGCGGCAAATATCCTCAAGCCCTCGCTCGCACGCGGCGACTTCCAGGTCATCGGTGCTACCACACTCGAAGAGTACCGCAAGTATATTGAGAAGGATGCCGCTCTGGAGCGCCGTTTCCAGCCTGTCAAGGTCGGTGAGCCGAGCGAGAAGGACGCGATCGCGATCCTTAAAGGTCTGCGCGACCGCTATGAGGCGCATCATAAGGTGAAGATCTCCGACGAGGCGATCGAAGCTGCCGTTACCCTCAGCTCGCGTTATATCGCCGACCGCTATCTGCCCGATAAGGCGATCGACCTGATCGATGAGGCGGCTTCCAAGGTTCGGCTGAGTGCGCTGACTTATCCGAATGAAGTCAAGGACCTTGAAGCAGAGCTTGAACAGCTCGAAAGTGAGAAAACCGCCGCTGTGAACGAGCAGGACTTTGAGCGAGCCGCTCAGCTGCGTGACGAGCAGAAGAACATCACCGAACAGCTGAACAAGGCGAAGGACAGCTGGCAGGAGCAGAGCAAGGAGAGCGCACACGAGGTCAGCGCGCAGGATATCGCCGCGATCGTATCCTCGTGGACGAAGATCCCGGTCGTCGAGTTGACACGTGAGGAAAGCGAGCGCCTGTTGAATATGGAGAAGATCCTGCATGAGCGTGTGGTCGGTCAAAATGAAGCGGTCTCCGCTGTTGCGAGAGCAATCCGCCGCGGCAGAGTCGGTATCAAGGATCCCAAGCGCCCCATCGGATCGTTCATCTTCCTCGGACCGACCGGTGTCGGTAAGACCGAGCTGTGCAAGGCACTGGCGCAGGCGATGTTCGGCGACGAAAACGCGATGCTCCGTTTGGATATGTCTGAGTATATGGAGAAGCACACGGTATCTCGTCTGGTCGGTTCGCCTCCCGGCTACGTCGGCTATGACGAGGGCGGTCAGCTGACCGAGGCGGTTCGCCGCAAGCCGTATTCGGTCGTCCTGTTCGATGAGATCGAGAAGGCTCACCCCGATGTGTTCAACATGCTCCTGCAGATTCTTGAGGACGGCAGACTGACCGACAGCCAGGGCCGCACGGTGGACTTCAAGAACACCATCATCATCATGACCTCCAACGTCGGCGCACGTCGTATCATCGAGCACGCGAGCGTATTAGGTTTCAAGAATAATGAAGAGAGCAGCGATGTGAACGTCCGTGAGCTGGTAATGAGCGAGCTCAAGCAGGTGTTCCGTCCCGAGTTCCTCAACCGTGTGGATGACATCATTGTCTTTAATAAGCTCACGAAGCCCGAGATCGAGGAGATCGCCGGCAAGATGCTGAACACGCTCAGCAAGCGTCTGGAGACGCTCGGCGTGACCGTCAGTTTCACCGAGAGGGCGATCGCTCAGGTCGCTGACGCAGGTTTTGATGATGCCTACGGTGCGCGTCCGCTGCGCAGAGCCATCACCACCAATATCGAGGATGCGTTGAGCGAAAAGATGCTGGAGCCTGACTTTGACAGCAAGAAGCCTATCACCTGCGACTATGACGGTGAGAAATTCACTTTTAATTCTTGATCAGAATTAAAGGCAATTCGAAATAAGAATAATAAATGATATAACAAAGCCCGAGCCTTTGCGGTTCGGGCTTTGTCGTTATAGATTCCAGTGTAAGATCGTTTTACCGTAAGCCTTCTTGATATCTGTCTCGAAGGCTTTTTTGATGTCGGAGAATTGATCGATCTCGACGGTGTTGCCGACGAGACGGCTCAGATAGAGCGGGATCTCCGGATGCTTGCAGTAGAGCGAGACGGTGGTGCGGAAATCATCACGACCCGACCGGCTCGTACCGAAGAGCCGAAGCCCCTTTTCGAGAATCATGCGTGTATTGATCGCGACAGGATATTCGCTGACGCCGAGGATCGAAATGGTGCCCTCCGGGCGTATCAGACCGATGATCTGCTCGATCGCGATCGGCGAGCCGTTGCCGCCGACACACTCGAAGGCGTGGTCGATCTGCATTTCCGTGGGGATCTCGGTTGTCAGGAAGGTGCCGTCTGCGAAGGAGAAGTCGGAGAGCTTCTCGCGGTTGATGCCGAAGATATAGATTTTTGATTTCGGCTGCATGTATCTGAGTAGGAGCGAAGTGATGAAGGCGAGGTTTCCGTCGCCCCATACGCCGATGATGTCGCGGCGCTCGTGAGCGATCTTCTTAAAGCGGCTGATAGCGTGCACGCTGACGGATACCAGCTCAGTGAACGCGGCGACGTCGAGGTCGATCCCGTAGGGGAGCTTGACCAGTCGCTCGGGGGTGATGCTGTAGTACTCCTGCATGAAGCCGTCGGCAGAGCTGCCGCAGAACTTGCTGGAGCGCAGATAATTTTCGGCGATCGTATCGTCTCTTTCGGTGGGAATATTGGGTACCATCACCACACGGTCGCCGGGGGTAAAGCTTTCGGTAGCGTCGTAAACGACCTGTCCGATCGCCTCATGGATCAGCGCCATCGGGAGTTTTTCGCGGAGCACCTTCGGGTCGCGGGTCCCCTGATAGTACCGCTGGTCGGCGTTGCATATAGAGAGGTGGGTGGGGCGGACGATCACGCCGCTGTTCATCCCGATCTCGCTGAACGCGATCTCGAACCTGCGCGGAGCGCACAGGCGGTAGACTGTATTGATCATCGCGCGTCCTCATCTTCCAGCAGGGAGCGGGCAATACGCAGATCATAGGGATAGGTGATCTTGATGTTGAAGGTCTCGCCCTGCACGAGCTTTACGTCCATGCCCTTCATGACCAGGATCTTCGCCGCGTCGGTGAGGATCTCCTTTTCCTCGTCGCTCAGGCTCATGTAGGTATCACGCAGAAGCTTCGCCTTGAAGCTCTGCGGCGTCTGACCCTGATACATCAGTCGACGGTCGGGGATCGCGGTGATCTTGTCGTTTTTGCCTTCGACGATGGTATCGGTGGCGGGGATGACGGTATCGCACGCGCCGCAGCTGAGAGCTGTTTTTATATTTTCTTCGATGATCCGATGTGTGACAAACGGACGAACGCTGTCGTGGGTCACGATCACGGTATCATCGTCGAGTGTGTAGTGCTCGTCGATATAGGCAATCGCGTTCATGATGGTCTCGTTACGGGTCTTGCCGCCTTCGATGACCGCGATCCGATCGCTCATGCCGGTATATTTGCGAATGATCTCTTTGGTATGTCCCAGCCACGCGCGCGGAGAGAGGACGATGATCTTCTCGAAGGCGGGGTTGGGAAGGAATTTTTCCAGAGTATGGTTCAGGATCGGCTTGCCCTTGATCTCCAAGAACTGCTTGGGCATGTCGGTCGAACCCATGCGCGAGCCGGTTCCGCCCGCTAAAATGACTGCAAAAATCATAATGTTCTCCTTTATTTCAATTCACCCATGTAGTCGAAGTGGATATCGCTGTTTTCTTCTATGTTACTGCCCAAATCAAGGCGGTAATAATCGTGGAACGGATTCTGCTCGCTCAACGGGAGCATCTCCATGTAGCTCTCGGTGTACCATGCGTTCAGGAAGTCTTTGTATCCGACGGGGATGAAGGTGTCTACATCGTCGAAACGATAGGGGATGACCTCCGAGAAGGTTTCGATGGGGAAGGTTCCGCGGTATTTATGGTCGGAGGAAGCGGGCATGACCCAACCGGTCTCCTTATGCTCGTATTTACGTACCGCCTTTTCGTATGATCGCGAATAGTCGTCCATCGAGCGCAGGCGAAGGATCGGCAGCAGCAGCTTGCTCAGCAGGTATGCCTTGCCCTTGCGGGCGGTATCCTTCCATCGCACGTTCATCAGCATGCGCTTGCGCATCAGATGCTTCCAGAAGCGGTATGCTGCCTTCGGATCGGCGGGCACATTATCGACAACGAAGATATCGACAGAGATACCCTTGTGCATTTCGTAGCCGTCGGAGTATTTTGAGGCGAAGTACGTGTCCTTCGCCGTGATCCGATCGAAAAAGTAGTGGTATCCGTTATGGTTGGTGTGGCTTTCGTAGCTGAATCGATTGTTTAATTCTTTTGGAGCAATTTGACGGAACTTTTCAAATTCCGATCTCAGCATGGCGACGTCAACGTCGTCATCCCACGGGATGAAGCCCCCGTGCCTGACGGCGCCCAACATCGTTCCGTAGCTGATGAAGTACTTGATATCATTCGCGCGGCATATTCGGTCAATCTCCCTGAGCATATCCTTTTCGATCTCGCGCAGGGTATTGAGCTTGCCGCTGTAGCCGTCGTGGATACGGTCGGTCTGGATGCTGAACCGCTCCAGATGGTGGAGCAGGCTGTAACGCAGCGCATCGGAGAAGGAACAAGCGTTCTCGTAACCGAGGGATTTCAGCTTGCCGTTGCTGATCGCGGCATATATCGGCTGAGTCGGCTCACCGCTGATCTGTAATTGTATCCCGTGACGCGCGAGCATGGTGTAGACCTCGCTTCTGAGCTCGTATTCACTGAGGTAGAAGGATGAGGCGTTGTAGGCGTTGCCGGGATGTCCGAGCTTACTGACGGTATAGACCGCGTCGATCGCGTCGCTGATATACAGCGCCGAGGTGTAGCGGTTCGCCATGCTCTGGGTTAGGCTGACAGTGCGGTCATTCTGTGCTTCCTTCGCGATATCCGCTAGATCAAAGCAGTCGAAATCGGCGCTGAATATTCTATCAAAGAATAATAAACAGGCGTCGCTATATGTGCCGAGTAACTCTCTGAGACCGCCGAGACGATCATTCATCACGGTCAACAGCTCCATCTCGGCATATTTCTGAATGGTATCACCGGCTGGAATATTCGATAAAAGAATAATAACAACCAGCCTCGCATGGCTTTTCTCGCACAAAGCGATCGCACTTTTGATATCATCCTCGTCAATGCGATCCTCCTCGGCAATATACCATAAACGGCTAAAGCCGCCGTTGATCGCAGCGGCGGCAGGGTAGAGGGGAGCTTCACTCCCGAGATATTTTGTTGTAGCCTTGAGATATTCAGCGCAGTGATGGGTGCCGACGATGGCGACGCCGTCCTGCTGCAGCCCCTTGCTCTTGATGTAGCGGGCGCTCATGTATATCTCGTTCTTGAAAACGGTTTCAATCATAGGATAAAACGATTATTTCTTTTCTGCTGATTTTTTCTCTTCCGCGGCTTTCTTCTCGGCGTCCTTCTTTTTCTTCTCGGCCGCCTTTTTAGCCTTTTCCTCTTCCTTGACCTTCTTATACATGTTGAAAGCCTCGTGTACCTCGCCGTCGAACATCAGTTGCCCCTTCCTCAGATACAGGGCGCGGTCGCAGATCTCGATGACGGATTCGGGGTTATGGCTGACGTAGAGGACGGTGGTGCCGCTCGCAATGATATCGTTGATCTTATCCTTACACTTGCGCTTGAAGCTTGCGTCACCCACGGATAACGCCTCGTCGACGACGAGGATATCCGGGTCGATATTGACGTTGATCGCAAAGCCCAAACGCATTTTCATACCGCTCGAATAGGTTCGGACGGGTTGGTCGATATAGTCGCCGAGCTGAGCAAAATCAATGATACGCTCCTCAATCTCGCGGATATATGCGTCCTTGAGTCCGAGAATGTAGCCCTTGAGGTAGATGTTCTCTCTACCGGTCATCTCGGTGGAGAAGCCCGCGGTCAGCTCGAGCAGCGCCGCGACCTTACCGCCGACGTATACCTCGCCCTCACTGGGGAAGGCAACGCCGGTGATCATCTTGAGGATGGTGGATTTACCCGCGCCGTTATCGCCGATGATACCGATACTCTCGCCGCGGTGGACATCGAAGGTGACGTTTTTGAGCGCCTTGTTGATCTTTGCGCCCTTGGGCTTGAAGAACAGCGCGCGGAAGCGCTCGCGGTCGTTTTTATACAGGGTGTATTCCTTACTTACGTTCTTGAAAGAGATAATTGCTTCTGACATGATATTACCTCCTTACAGTACGTCGGGCAGTCTCTTGCGCAGACGGTTGTAGTTGAAGATGCCCAGGAGAATAACGACAAGGAACTCAGCGAGGAAGATGAACAGCTCGGTCTTATACTCCCAGAACCAGCGGTGATACAAGAAGCAGTTGCGGTAGCCGTTCGCGAAGAAGTTGATCGGGTTGAACATCATTAACTTTCTGATCCAGTCTGCGGGAGGATTCTTGCCGGTCAGCAGGTAGGAGTCGTAGATGATACCGGACAGCCAGAAGATACCCGACATGACGGATACGATCATGTTCTCAAAGTCGCGCGAGAAAGCGGACATCGGCGCTGTCGACCATGACAGTACGAGAAAGAAGATGAACATCAGCGGCATGTAGAAGAATATCTGCAGGTTATAGACGCTCGGCATGATGCCCGCCGTGACCTCCTCGGCGCCCGGCAGCTTGATGGTGCCGCCGACGAAGCAGAGGTAGATGTACATCAGTACGGTCAGAAAGATATGGACGTAGAGTCTTGCGACCGAGGTGTAGGTCATAATGGTCGATACCGGGAAGCTGACCTTGTTGACGAACTGGCGGTTCTCGCGGATGGACTTCGCGCCCTGTACGATGCTCTCGTTGATGAAGAACCACGGGATGAAGCCGACCAGCATGAACAGGAATCGGCTGTACTCGAAGGTACCGCCCGCATGTCCCAGCTCCGGGAAGATGACCTTGACGTTACCGGCGCTCTTGAGACCTACCTCGAAGGCGAACCAGTAGACGAACAGGGTAAACAGCGGCTTGACGACGCTCCACAGAGGACCGATGACCGCGCCCTTGTACTTTTTGATCAGCTCGTTCTTCGCCAGGAGCATGATTTGCTTACCAAACCCCCGGTGTTCTTGAAATATCTGAAACATAAAACTCTCCTTACAGGTGCCGATGGGAAAATCTGCCTGAAATACGGCACCACACAGATACAAATATTATAACTTATCTGCGTAAAAAGTCAATATCATATGATTCTATATAATAGTAGAATTATCGACGTTATTTTAGTGATTATTTCGAGAGAATTTCAGCACTTTATATTGACAAAGTACGACGTGAAATATATAATTTGAAAATGACGCTTTGCGATAGTATTCATGCTGTAAAGCGCAAAAGCGGTTGTTCGGATATGATCCGTTCAAAACTAAGGAGGTTAGATAGTTGAAGCAAAATGCAGTCGTATCCTTGAGGGATATCAATTTCAAGTATTCGAATGAGGTGATATTGAATAATATCAGCCTCGACATATTCGACAAGGAGTTCATCACGCTGCTCGGTCCGTCCGGCTGCGGAAAGACCACGACCCTGCGTATCATCGCGGGTTTTGAGACCCCGCAGAGCGGCGAGGTGTATTTTGAGGGGAAACAGATCAATGACCTGCCGCCCCACAAACGCAACGTGAACACGGTGTTCCAGAAGTACGCCCTGTTCCCGCATCTGAATGTGTTTGATAACGTTGCCTTCGGCTTAAAGCTGAAGAAGTTGTCGAAATCCGAAATCGAGCGGAAGGTAAAGCAGATGCTTGCTATCGTTGACCTCAAGGGCTATGAGAAGCGTCCCGTACGCGAACTCTCCGGCGGCCAGCAGCAGCGAGTCGCTATCGCCCGCGCTCTGGTGTGCGACCCTAAGGTCGTCTTGCTCGACGAGCCGCTCGGCGCGCTCGACTTGAAGCTGAGAAAGGACATGCAGATCGAATTAAAGCAGCTTCAACAAAAGACCCAAAAGACTTTTGTATATGTTACCCATGATCAGGAAGAGGCGCTGACCATGTCCGATCGCGTATGCGTTATGAACAACGGCGTGATCGCTCAGGTCGGTACTCCCGAAGATATTTATAATGAGCCGGCAAACGCTTTTGTCGCCGACTTCATCGGCGAGGCAAATATCATCAACGGCACCATGCTCGAGGACTGTAAGGTGCGTCTGCTCGGCGTCGAGCTCGACTGTGTGGATAAGGGCTTCGAGAAGAACAAGCCCGTCGACGTCGTGATCCGCCCCGAGGATATCGAGGTCGTCGCCCCCGATCGGGCGAAGCTCTCCGGCGTCGTCGAGGACGTTATCTTCAAGGGCGTCCATTTCGAGATCAGCGTGCGCTGCAACAACTGCCAGTGGCTGATCCACTCTACTGTCGCTCAGAAGGTGGGAGACAGGATCGGTATGCGCGTTGATCCCTTCAACATCCATATCATGGATAAGATGTTCTTAAACCCCACGAATGATATTTTTACTGAGGTTTATTATTCTGATAAAGAAAATAATACTACTACCTTCCTGCTCGAGGGCAGTGAGGTTACCATCCCCGATGTCTACTACAAGGAGGGGACAAAGCTCAAGATCGTCCTCCCGCCCGACGCGCTTTATATCGCGGGCGACGGCGTAGGACAGCTCGATGAGGTCTATATTGAGTCGGTTATATGGAAGGGTGAGCATAATGAGATCATCCTCGAGTCCGACGAGCGCAAGTGGATCATGCAGAGTGATATCGATGAGCAGGTAGCGACCTACGTTCCGCTTTGCTTCGATTTCAGTAAGGCTGAGATCAGCGAGGTAGCAGCCGATGAGTAGTAATTCCACCGCTTCTGCTTCCGCTGCAAAGACGCGGGTCCCCGCCGCGCCGCACAAGCAACGTTCGTTTATGAAGTCAAAGCGCCCCGCGATCCCGTATCTCGGTTGGATGCTGATCTTCACCATCGTTCCGCTGGTGATGGTTGTCTACTATGCGTTTACCGATTCCAAGGGACATTTCTCTCTGGAAGCATTTGAAAACGCCTCCGTTTACAGCGAGGTTTTCCTGTATTCACTGTTGATCGCGCTGATTTCTACCGTGATCTGTCTGGTGCTCGCGTACCCGCTGGCGTTCTCTATCTCACGCTGTTCTCAGCGCGCTCAGAGCACGATCGTTATGTTCCTGATGGTACCGATGTGGATGAACTTCCTGCTGCGTATCTATGCGTGGGTGCTGATTCTGCAGAACTACGGTCCGCTCGACATGATTCTCAACTTCTTCGGTATCGACATTACCCTGATCGGTAATTCCGGCGCTGTCATTGTCGGCATGGTCTACGAGTTCCTGCCGTTTATGATCCTGCCTCTGCATACCGTTATGAGCAAGATCGATCCCTCGCTGATCGAAGCGGCTCAGGATCTGGGATGTAACAGGATCGGTGTATTCCGCAAGGTCATCTTCCCGCTGTCGATCCCGGGTATCATCTCCGGCGTGACAATGGTATTCGTTCCGACCGCGTCGACTTTCCTCGTTGCTCAGTACCTCGGCGGCACCCAGTTCATGATCGGTGACGTCATTGAGCGAGTATTCCAGAGCGATCATCATACCGGTTCCGCGATCGCGGTGGTATTGATGGTGGTCATCCTCGGCTGTCTGGTCTTTATGAACCGATTCGGTGATGAGGAGGCGGTGAGCTGATGAAAAAGCTGAGTTCCAAGATCTATTTCGCCATCATCATGGCGTTCCTCTATCTGCCGATCATCTACCTGATCGCCTATTCCTTCAACGACGGCAAGACCTCCGTCTGGAAGGGCTTTACCTTCAAGTGGTATGAGGCGTTGTTCAACGACGCCCAGATCATGGGCAGCCTGTATAATACGTTGCTTGTCGCGATCCTCGCTTCGGTGATCTCTACGATCCTCGGAACCCTCGCGGCGATCGGCATCTATAATTTTAAGGGCGGTGTGCGCTCTGCAATCCAGAACGTGTCCAATATCCCGATCATCAACCCCGAGATCGTTACGGGTGTATCGCTGATGCTCCTGTTCACCTTCGCCGGCGTGATGATGGGCTTTGAGATGGGCTTTTGGACGGTGCTGCTGGCGCATATCGGCTTCTGTACGCCTTATGTGATCCTCAATGTCACCCCGCGGCTCAAGCAGATGGACAGCTCTCTGTATGAAGCGGCGCTCGACCTCGGCTGTTCGCCGATGCAGGCGTTCTTCAAGGTCGTGCTCCATGAGCTCTTGCCCGGAATTTTCTCCGGCTTCCTTATCAGCTTCACCTATTCGCTGGATGACTTCGTTATCACCTACTTTACCCGCGGCTCGCGATTCCAGACCTTGCCGATCCAGATCTACACCATGACCCACCAGCGTATCAATCCCAAGGCGAACGCCCTTTCGGCGCTGATGTTTGTTATAGTCATTGCTATTCTGCTGACTTCGAACTTTGTTTCTGCACGCAGGGATAAGGAGGAAGCTCGATGAAACGATTCTTTCTTTTGATCCTATCCGCGGCGATCCTGCTGCCTGTGCTTGCGCTTTCCGCCTGCTCTTCGGGTAACTCCGGCGCGACAGGCGACGAGGCGGATTATGATGGCGGCTATCAGGGTGAAGTCAACGTCTATAACTGGGGTGAATACGTTTCTCCCGGTGACGACGGTATGTTGGATGTTATCGCTGAGTTTCAGAAGCGCTATCATATTAAGGTCAATTATACCAACTTTGAAACAAACGAGGAGTTATACAACGTACTGACCAATTCCAACTCCACTTATGACGTGATCTTCCCCTCCGACTACATGGTTGCGCGTCTGCGCGAGGAGGGTATGCTCGCAAAGCTCGATTTCAGCAATATCCCGAACTACAAGTATATCGATGATCGTTTCAAGAATATGGCTTATGACCCCGATAACGAATACAGTGTGCCGTATACCTGGGGCTTTGTCGCGATCGGCTATAATACCAAGATGATTGAAGAGGGCTCTATCACGGGCTTCAAGGATATGTGGGATCCAAAGTATAAGGACGACGGTATCCTGATGTTCAACAACTCCCGTGACGCGATGGCGATCGCCATGCAGCTTTGCGATCCGCCGATTGATCCGGGTTCTACGACCTTTACCCGCGAGGACATTGATCGCGCGACTCAGAAGCTGATCGACGAGAAGCCTGTGCTGAAGAAATACGTCATGGATCAGGTGTTCACTGAAATGGAGGGCAGTCAGAGCGGTCTGTGCGCCTACTACGCCGGCGACATCATGACTATGATGGATAATAACGAGGATCTGACCTATTGTCTGCCTGAGGAGGGCTCGAACCTCTTCAACGACGCGATGTGCATCCCCGCGAACTGTAAGAACAAGGAGAACGCCGAGCTGTTCATCGACTTTATGTGCGAACCCGAGATCGCGGCAGCCAACGCGGAGTATATCTGCTACGGCACGCCTAACACCGGCGCGCTCGAGCTGCTCGATGAGGAGATCGTTTCCTCCGAGCTGTTCAACCCGCCGCAGGAGTATCTCGATAAGTGCTACACCTTCTCGAATATCGACGATGATATCTACGCGTATATGCAGAAGCGCTTTGTCGAAGCCTGCTCTGCCTCCGCGGAGGTCAGCAGCGTTGAGAAAAAGACGGTCAATCCCGCCGCCGTATGGGGCGTGGGGATCATCCTTCTGGTGATCATTATCGCGACCGTATGTATCATTGTGCTCGATATCCGCCGCGCGGTCAAAAACCGCGGTAGGATCTTCAAAAGATAATAATTCTAATTAAGAAAAAAGCCTGATTCCGCTTTTGACGGAGTCAGGCTTTGTCTATAAATGTGTCTCAACCATTTATCCTATTCCGGATAGATCGCTTGATAGATCGTCGTGACCGCCTCGTCAGAGATGGTACAGCCGAGCTTATACAGCGGAACGGTCTCTACCAGTCCACCGAGAAGATCGAGCAGCACGGACAATTCGCCTTTGTCACGCGGCAGTACGGTTTGCTGCAGCAGCAGGCTCAGTCCGTCGATCGGGGAGAGGGGAGCCGCGCTGTTTTCGGGCGCTTGCTTCAGAAAGACGATCGCTTTGATCGGTGCGCTGATATTGTTGCCGATGCCGTGCTTGCCGTTCCACGGTGAGCCGTAGATGATGTAACGTCCGTCCTTACGGCGTACCAGCGGCTTATCGTCGTTGATCATCGTGACGTCATCCCCGAAGTGCTTGCGCCACAGCGCCGCGTGGGTGCTCTTGCCCGTTCCCGAAGGTGCGGTGAAGATGATCGCGTCCCCCTTGTAGCTCAGACACGAACAGTGCAGGAAGAATCCTTCTCTGTCGATGATGTAATCGCATATCACACGCAGGATCGCGACCGCCTCACAGATATGCATGCTCTGTGGCGTTCCGTGAATCTCCTCGCCCAGCTCCAGCTCGTACCGTATCATCTCGTCGGTCGTTTCGATATACAGCTCGTATTTTTCGCTGTCCGTGAGGAAGTCCTCCATGTATTCGTAGGTTTTCTCATATTTTGCCTTGACGGCAATATTCATTTCGGCTATTCGATAGATTTTCATAGTGACTCCGGTTACAGATTATTTCTTCCCCTTTATTTTAACATAAGAATAAATAATTGCAACCGTTAAAAATACGATCAGTGCGATCACCATAACGAGAACATAGCTGACGTTTCGAAGGATCAGCCCCGCCGCGACGGTGACAAGTCCCGAGAGAACCATCGCGATACCTCCCGCGCGGTTGGCGATATACCAGTGTTCGTCGGTATCCATCGCAAAGCTCAGCCTCATTCCCAAGAACGCGTTGGGCTTGGTTTTCGGCATAATGTTGCCCAGCAGGATAAAGATGACGCCGACGATTGCAGCGACGATGGCGGTCGCGATGCTTTCGGCGTTCATCACGGCTTTGGGCTTCATCATCATGAACAGGACAAAGACGTTGATCGCGTTCAGTAAGACCAGCAACAGCATGACAACCGTATCGCCGATGTCGAGGTTGCGGAGTGTTCGCTCGTCATCAATTGACGATTTCATTGTGAATTTTCTTATAAAGAATATTATAATATACATAACCAATATGATCGCAGGTAAGAGGAAAGCTTCATACTTCGAACCGTAGCGGTCAACCTGACCGTGGATGTTGATGTGTGCCGCGACGGTGTCGGGCATGATGAAGAAAACCGTGATCGCGGTATAAATCATCGGTAAAACCGCCAGGATAGCGGTGAGGATCGCTTTGAATCTTTTCATGATATACTCCTTTCTCTGCTTCCTTTTTCTATGGGAAGCACCCCGACAGGGGAGGATCGATATGGTTGATCGTTCAGAATTGCTTCAGCCACAAGATCAGCTCGTCGAACAGCGAGGCGTTGAGTTCATAGTAGACGAAATTCTTTTCCTTAGTCTCGAATACCAGCCCGCTCTCCTTGAGTAATTTCAGGTGGTAGCTCAGCGACTGCGGCGAGATACCCAGCGCCTCGGCGATTTCACCCGCCGACATGCGGTAATGCTGCTTGATCAGCGTCAGGATCTCCCGCCTGAGGGGATCGGACAGGGTCTTGAAGGTTTTTCCTAACGACATACAGTCACCTCCTGCAGAATATTGCATTCTATTTCAAAATATTTTTAAACAGCTGTTTGAGTGTATTATAGTACCTAAACATACCTTTGTCAATAGGTATTTCAAAATATTTTTAAATAATAAATTTCCTCTGTGTAATAATGACGAAGCTGTAACCGAGATATTGTACTTTTGTTGTTGACACCACAATATATTGTTGTTATACTAGAGTTCCACACCAAAATATTGAGATAGTACTGTGCTTGAAAAACAGATATCAGATAAACAGAAACAAAGGAGAGCAACATGAAGATTATCAAGCGTAACGGCTCTGAAGAGACCTTTAACCCGCAAAAGATTATTGACGCCGTCCGTAAGGCGGACTGCGCCAACATCAACGGCAGACTGCTCACCGATGCCCAGATCGAGGGCATCGCCAAGACCATCGCCGATACCGGCGCCTGCGTCAGCCGCGCTCTGTCCGTGGAGGAGATCCAGGAGCTCGTCGAGACCGAGATCATGAAGCTCGGCGCATACGAGACCGCTAAGCTCTATATCCGCTATCGCTACACCCGCTCGCTTGCGCGTGTCGCCAATACTACGGATAACCAGATCCTGACCCTCATCGAGTGCAACAACGAGGAGGTCAAGCAGGAGAACTCCAATAAGAACCCCACAGTCAATTCCGTTCAGCGAGACTATATGGCGGGCGAGGTCAGCAAGGATATCACCAAGCGAATCCTTCTGCCCGAGGATATCGTCAAGGCGCATGAGGAAGGTATCATCCATTTCCATGACGCGGACTATTTTGCCCAGCACATGCACAACTGCGACCTCGTTAACCTCGAGGATATGCTGCAGAACGGCACCGTTATCAGCGGTACGATGATCGAGAAGCCCCACAGCTTCTCTACCGCGTGCAATATCGCGACCCAGATCATCGCGCAGGTCGCCTCCAACCAGTACGGCGGCCAGTCAATCTCGCTGACTCACCTCGCGCCCTTCGTACAGGTTTCCCGTCAGAAGATCACGAAGCAGGTCTTGAAGGAGTTTGATGAACTCGGCGTGATCCCGACGAAGGAGAAGGTCGAGCCGATCGTTGAGCGACGCGTCCGAGAGGAGATTAACCGCGGCGTCCAGACCATCCAGTATCAGGTCGTCACTCTGCTTACGACCAACGGTCAGGCGCCCTTTATCACCGTGTTCATGTACCTCGGCGAAGCCCGCAACGAGCAGGAGAAGAAGGATCTCGCCCTGATTATCGAGGAGACCTTACAGCAGCGTATCCAGGGCGTGAAGAACGAGAAGGGCGTGTATATCACCCCCGCGTTCCCGAAGCTGATCTACGTGCTCGAGGAGCAGAACATCCACGAGGATTCGCCTTACTGGTACCTCACCGAGCTCGCCGCAAAGTGTACTGCAAAGCGCATGGTTCCCGATTATATCTCCGAGAAGAAGATGCTGGAGCTGAAGATCGACAAGAACGGCGAGGGTCACTGCTATACCTGCATGGGCTGCCGCAGCTTCCTGACTCCCTATGTGGATGAGAACGGTCAGCCGAAGTACTACGGTCGCTTCAATCAGGGCGTCGTTACCATCAACCTGCCCGATATCGCTCTGTCCTCCGGCGGCGATATGGAGAAGTTCTGGCAGATCTTTGACGAGCGACTTGAGCTGTGCCATCGCGCTTTGATGTGCCGCCATAACCGCCTCAAGGGTACGCTCTCCGACGCCGCTCCCATCCTGTGGCAGAACGGTGCTCTCGCAAGATTACAGAAGGGTGAGACTATCGACAAGCTTCTCTACGGCGGCTACAGCACCATTTCTCTGGGCTACGCGGGACTGTACGAGTGCGTCAAGTACATGACCGGCAAGAGCCATACCGACCCCGACGGCGAGCCTTTCGCCCTCAAGGTCATGCAGCATATGAATGATGCATGCAAGGGCTGGAAGGAGAAGCACCGCATCGACTTCTCGCTCTACGGCACACCGCTCGAGAGCACCACTTATAAGTTCGCAAAATGCCTGCAGAAGCGCTTCGGTGTGATCGAAGGCATCACCGATAAGGGCTATATCACCAACTCCTATCACGTCCATGTCACCGAGGAGATCGACGCGTTCTCGAAGCTTAAATTCGAAGCGAAGTTCCAGGCGCTCAGCCCCGGCGGTGCGATCAGTTATGTCGAGGTTCCCGATATGCAGAACAATATCAAGGCTGTCCTGCAGGTCATGAAGTTCATCTATGACAACATCATGTACGCCGAGCTGAACACCAAGAGCGATTACTGCCAGGTCTGCGGTTATGACGGCGAGATCTCGATCGTAGAGGAGGACGGAAAGCTCGTCTGGGAGTGTCCGAACTGCGGCAACCGCGATCAGGATAAGATGAACGTCGCCCGCCGTACCTGTGGCTACATCGGTACTCAGTACTGGAACCAGGGACGTACTCAGGAGATTCGCGACCGCGTTCTGCATCTGTAATATGAATTATTGCAACATCAAATTTAATGATATCGCCGACGGGGAAGGGGTGCGCACGACGCTGTTCGTGTCCGGTTGCACCAATCGCTGCAAGGGCTGCTTCCAGCCGGAGACATGGGACTTCTCCTACGGCGAAACGTTCACAAAGGAAACGGAGGATACGATCCTCAAGAGCCTCGAGCCCTCCTATATCGACGGTTTGACCCTTCTCGGCGGCGAGCCGTTCGAGCCCGAGAATCAGTTTGCGCTGCTGCCGTTTATCAGGCGGGTAAAGGAGCGTTTCCCTGATAAAACTGTTTGGGCGTTCACCGGCTTTGTCTATGACCGAGATCTGATCGAGGGCGGTCGCAGGCATACACCCGATACCGACGAGCTGCTTAGCCTGATCGATATTCTGGTTGACGGTCCGTATATGGAGGAGCGCCGCAGCCTGATGCTTCAGTTCCGCGGCAGCGAGAACCAGCGCGTGATCGACATGCAAAAGACCCTCGTAAAAGGAGAGGTCGTCCTCTGGGATAAACTGGTGAGATAATATATAAAAACACCCCGCAGGGCTTCCGGAAAGCCTTGCGGGGTTCGTTGCGTTGTGATGCTTTATACCGTCACCAGATTGACGACGACAGCCGCGACGAGGATCACGCCGTACAGGATCAGGGAGGGTACGAGCGGGATCTTTGCGAGCAGCGCTTCGAGCTTCTTCAGCGGGATGCTGAATAGACTCAGCGAGAGCAGCAGTCCTACGATGACTGCGATCGTCAGGACCGTGATCTTCCACAGGGGATCGCCCAGCGGCAACAGAAGGTCGTAAGCGCCGACGTGCCAGAGCAGAAGTACTACGGGGTAGTGCCAGAAATAGACCCCCAGCGTATTGCGCCCCATGCGCGTCAGCAGCGGTACCTTGCGGTTAGGCACACAGGCGAGTACCGAGATGATCAGTACCGCCGAGATGCCGTAGCACAGCAGTCGGTGATAGAAGGTACAGCCCTCGATCGGGATGATGCTGTAGGGGTTACGCCCCGTGAACAGCATCCTCAAAGGATAGATCGCTTCGCGCATCCTGAAGCACAGCACGAAGTATATGATCAGGAAGGCGACTCCCGCCAGCTTCACCTGCGTTTTGTGAGAGAAGCGGCGTACCGTATGCGGCGTCAGATAATAGCCCGCCGCAAAGAACGGGAGAAAGACGCAGTAACGCATCAGATAGAATTCATCCCTCAACGGCAGAAATCCCGCCAGCGTTCCGATCAACACCGAGCCGATCAGCACGATTCGATAATCGACGCGTCTGAGCAGGTACATCGTGACATTATACATGAATACGACGAAGAGGTACCACTCCATCGTCGCACCGCCGAACATATCCAGTCCCACGTCCTCGCCGTTCCAGCGGCGCATGAGGAAGATGATGATCTTCAACAGGATACCCAGTATCAGGTAGTAACCCGCCTTCTGGATATTCGGCTTGCCGTCGTTCTTATACTGCTTGTGAAACAGACCGCTGAGGAAGATGTACATCGGCGCGGTGAACGAGCTGACAAAGACAAACCAGCTTCGGAACATATCGCTCTTGTCGGTGAATTCCTCGGCAAAGCTGCCGACGACGACCAGCACCATGACCAGCAGCTTCACATTATCAAATTTGTAGATGCGCGCTCTGCCGCTTTCGCTGATCATAGGCATGCCTCTTTATACTTTATCGTCATTGTCTGATTCCGTGAGGAATCGCGGATGTCTCAACTGCTTGGGATGAACTATCTGGATTATACAGAACTTGTCGATAAATGTCAAATATTTCGCGCTTCTTTTCCTCGATTTCCATTGACGAACCCCTTCTGTTGTGGTACTATAGAGCTACAGGATGACCTGACATAAAGGACAGCCCGGCTGTCCTGAGGGAAAGGCGCCGACAAGATGACTTTTGCCCTATCATGGGATAAGTGCTTTTGCCGCGCCGCAGTGCGCGGTTTTTTCTTTGATATAAAGTCATTCGATGGTTTTACCCGCGGCAAACGAAGCCGCTGTAAAGGAGGTATTATGGAAACAAGAGTCGCTGTCATCAGCATCATCGTCGAGAACGACAGCTCTACTGCTGAACTGAATAGCTTACTCTCGGGCTTTTCGGACTATGTGATCGGACGAATGGGTGTACCCTATAAGGAGCGCGGTGTGCGGTTGATCAGTGTGGCGGTCGACGCGCCGCAGGATAAGATAGCCGCTTTAAGCGGTCGGATCGGCTCTCTCGACGGCGTATCGGTCAAGACTGCGTACGCTTCCATATAATTGTCATTAGGAGGCTTCCTGAGGAGCCACTGATAACTCATCAAACATATTCATGAACATAAAGGAGATATAATTATGGCTGTTTACGATCCAAAATCCCTCCATGCGGAGGAGTTTATCAACGATGAAGAGATTCGCGAAACACTGGAATACGCGGAGAAGAACAAGAACAACATGGAGCTGATCAACTCGATCCTCGAGAAGGCTCGCCCGATCCCGACCGCCGGCGGATGCCGCTGCAACGGTCTGACCCACCGCGAAGCTTCCGTTCTGCTTGCCTGTGAGGATCCCGAGGTCACCAAGCGTATCTATGAGATCGCCGAGGAGATCAAGCTCGCCTTCTACGGCAACCGTATCGTCATTTTTGCACCGCTGTATCTGAGCAATTACTGCGTCAACGGCTGTTTGTACTGCCCCTATCATATGAAGAATAAGACCATCCCCCGCAAGAAGCTCACCCAGGAGGAGGTTAAGGCGGAGGTCATCGCCCTGCAGGATATGGGTCATAAGCGCCTTGCGATCGAGAGCGGCGAGGATCCCGTGATGAATCCGATCGAGTATATCCTCGAGTGCATCGATACCATCTACAGCATCAAGCATAAGAACGGCGCGATCCGCCGCGTGAATGTCAATATCGCCGCTACCACCGTCGAGAACTACACCAAGCTCAAGAACGCGGGTATCGGCACCTATATCCTGTTCCAGGAAACCTACCACAAGGAGAGCTACCTCCACCTGCATCCGACCGGCCCCAAGCACGATTACGACTATCATACCGAGGCGATGGACAGAGCGATGTTCGGCGGTATCGACGACGTCGGTCTGGGTGTATTGTTTGGTCTGGAGCTGTATAAGTATGAGTTCGCGGGCCTTTTGATGCATGCTGAGCACCTTGAGGCTGTTCACGGCGTAGGCCCGCACACGATCTCTGTACCCCGCGTCAAGCGCGCCGACGATATCGACCCCGACGAGTTTGACGGCGGTATCGATGACGAGACCTTCGAGAAGATCACCGCCTGCATCCGTCTGGCGGTACCCTATACCGGTATGATTATCTCCACCCGCGAGTCCGAGGCTGTCCGCAGTAAGCTTCTGCGTCTCGGTATCTCTCAGGTATCCGGCGGTTCGCGTACCTCCGTCGGCGGCTATACCCAGAAGCTCCGTCCCCACGATACCGAGCAGTTCGATGTATCCGACCAGCGTACCCTTGACGAGGTTGTCGCGTGGTTGATGCAGAGCGGTCATATCCCGTCCTTCTGTACCGCCTGCTACCGCGAGGGGCGTACCGGTGATCGCTTTATGTCGCTGTGCAAGAGCGGCCAGATCCTCAACTGCTGTCATCCCAATGCGCTGATGACCCTTGCCGAGTACCTTGTAGACTATGCGTCTCCCGAGACAAAGGCGATCGGCTTCGATATGATCGAGAAGGAGCTGAGGCGTATCCCCAAGGAGAAGGTGCGTGCGATCGCGGCGCAGAATATCGAGGCTATCAAGAGCTCTAACCGCAGAGATTTCAGATTCTGAAAGTATCATAACGTCATTGCGAGGGGCTGGCATACTGTCAGCCCCGTGGCAATCTCCGTGTAATTGCCGACAATTGTAAGAGGAAGGGGCTTCCCGCGTCGGGGTTTGATTTCCTCGCTATGAGACTAATATTTGAGGATGATTCTATGTCATTAAACATTACTGTTTCCGCCGAGCGGCCTCATATCGCTTTTTTTGGACGCCGCAACGCGGGTAAATCCAGCGTCGTCAACGCTGTTACTAATCAGAAAATCTCCGTTGTGTCTGATACCCTCGGCACTACGACCGATCCCGTGCAGAAGGCGATGGAGCTCCTGCCGCTGGGTCCTGTGGTTATCATCGACACCCCGGGCTTCGATGATGAAGGCGCTCTCGGCTCGCTCAGGGTCGAGCGTACCCGTGAGGTGCTTCGAAAGACGGATATCGCGGTCTTAGTTGTTGACGGAACGGTTGGGATGACCGAGGCGGATCACGCGCTTTCGGAAGAGCTCAAGAGCCGCCGCCTGCCGTATTTGATCGCGTATAATAAATCCGATCTTTTGCCCGAAACTCCAAAGCCCAAAGAGCATGAGCTGTATGTCAGTGCCTTGACAGGTCAGGGGATAGGAGAGTTGAAGGAGCGTTTAGCAACGCTGGTCAAGAGCGATTCAAAGCCTAAGCTTATTGTTGCCGATCTCCTTTCCGAGGGCGATACCGTCGTTCTGGTCATCCCGATCGACGAATCCGCTCCAAAGGGACGTATTATCCTGCCCCAACAGCAGGTATTGCGCGAGCTGCTCGACCATCACTGCACGGTATTGTGCTGTCAGGATACGGAGCTCAAAGACACGTTTATCAAGCTCGCCGGGAAGCCCGCTCTGGTGATCACCGATTCCCAGGCGTTCAAGCGGGTCGCCGCCGATACCCCCGATGACATCCCGATGACTTCGTTCTCGATCCTTTTCGCGCGCTATAAAGGTAATCTGGACGGCTTGATCAAAGGCGCCAATGCCCTGAAATCTCTGAAAGACGGCGATAAGGTACTGATCTCCGAAGGCTGTACCCATCACCGCCAGTGCGGCGATATCGGAACCGTGAAGCTTCCCGCGTGGCTGAAAGCGTATACCGACGCGGATATCTCATACGATTTCACCTCCGGTACAGGCTTTCCCGATGACCTTTCCCCTTATAAGGTTATTATCCACTGCGGGGGATGTATGCTCAACGAGAAGGAGATGCAGTACCGCCAGAGTGCCGCTAAAGCTGCGGGTATCCCGATGGTCAACTACGGTATCGCGATCGCCGAGATGAACGGTATCTTTGACCGTGCGCTGAAACCACTGACACACTCTCGTTCCTGAGACGGCTGTCGCGCAGGAACCGGAGTTTGCAACTCTCAGCCCGATCGGGCGCCTCCCTTAGAAACGGGAGGCTTTCTACTGTTTTGTAACGGCAGATTACAAAATCTTTACTTGCTAATACTATATCTATGTATTATAATTGCTTTGTAGAAATATAATACATGATATGGGGTGTAAAGATGAAGTGTCCCTATTGCGGATATGAAGAAAGCAAGGTTATCGATTCCCGTCCCGCGGATGAGGGCGAGCGTATTCGCCGCCGCCGCGAGTGCCTTAAGTGCGGCAAGCGTTTTACTACCCACGAGGTGATCGAGACCGTTCCGATCGTTGTCGTCAAGCGTGATAAGAGCCGTGAGGTCTTTGACCGCGCTAAGCTGACCGCCGGTATTCTCCACGCGTGTGAGAAGCGTCCTGTTTCGATCCAGCAGATCGAGAAGATGGTCGATTCAATCGAGGCACTGCTCCAGAGCTCTCTCGACCGCGAGGTGACCTCTCTGCATATCGGCGAGCTGACTATGGATCAGCTCAAGAACGTCGACGAGGTCGCGTATGTCCGCTTCGCTTCCGTTTATCGCCAGTTTAAGGACATCAACACCTTTATGGAGGAGCTCAACAAGCTTCTGAGTGAAAAATGATTGACAGCACGGGATGCGGCTGACTCCCGCGCCGTTCATAGTGCTTACTGTTTCAGAAAGTCCCGATTCGTCGGGACTTTTTCGTTCTTCGGACTATTACAGCTACTTGACGTTGGACGGATTCGCCGCTATAATAACGTTAATACTAAGTATCATTAAACGCTTTAACAAATTTGTTAGCGAGAAATTTCGCAGAGCAAGGCGGAGGACGCAGGCATACTGGCGTATGTCAAGGACGACAACACCGCTATGCGGAATTTATCGCAATAAATGTTAAAGTGTTTTAATGATACTTAGTATAATACCGTTTGGAGGGATACTATGCGTTTGGATAAATACTTGAAGGTGTCGCGTATCATCAAGCGCCGTACCGTTGCTAATGAGGTTTGCGACGCGGGCAAGGCGACCGTCAACGGTAAGGTCGCCCGCGCGTCTTATGATGTGAAGGTAGGCGATGTTGTGGAGCTGAATTTTGAGTCGCGCTCCGTTAAATTCCGCATCGAGAAGGTTGCCGAGACCGTCCGTAAGGAAGACGCAGGCACGATGTATACGCCGCTTTGATCGAGCTATCATAAATCTATTAATCCTCCCATATAATCTACTGATAAGATTATGGGGGGATTTTTATGTCCGATAATATCGTCAAGAAGCCGCATATTCTAACGCTCGATAACCGCAGTCTGCTCACCCTGACCGGGGTTGAGGATGTACCGGGCTTTGATGAGCAGACCATCAGCGTTAAGCTGTCCGACTGTTCTCTGGTCGTCAAGGGAAGTAATCTGCATATCAGCAAGCTGAGTCTTGACAGCGGCGACGTCGTAATCGATGGCAGGATCACTTCGCTGCAGTACCTCGGCGCGTCCTCCGGTTCACTGCGTTCGCGATTGTTCCGCTGATGGGATTATCACTCTCGGCTCAGGGAGCCTATTTCCTGTGGTCATTAGCGCTGGGACTTGCGATGGGCGCGGCTTACGATATTCTTCGTGCCGTGCGGATGTTGTTTAAACTGAAGCATACGGCAGTGACCGTGACGGATATCCTGTTCTTTACACTGTGCGGTTTTGCGACGTCTATATTGGCGCTTCCGTTCAATAAAGGGGAGGTCCGCGTCTTTGTGATCGCGGGCGAAGCGGCGGCGTTTTTGCTTTACCGATTGACCGTCGGCAGCATAATGGGCAAGATTTATGCTCCTTTGACTGCATTTTTGCGTAAATTTATACAAAAGATTCACAAAATAATTGAAAAAACTTACGATTTGCTATTGAAAATGACGCATGGTTTAGTGTATAATGTAGTTGTAGTAATAGATAGGTTGTATCATAGTACAATTCGTCATCTTAAAAGTCACCGCTCGGCAATGGTAAAAGCCCAAGCCGATCGAAAGGATAGAATACATGAGCAGAAGAAGTTCAAAAAATGCAGAAACAAAGGCGGCGGCGCCTGAGAAAGAGCGCGAAGAGGGCAGGAGCTTTATTTCCCGACCCGTGTTCGTGCTGCTCTCTTTGGCTGCGGTCGCTTTCCTGGTTTATTCGATGGTTTCCATCATCGGTATCCAGGCGCAGATCCGTGAGCGCCGTGCCGAACTCGACGAGCTCGAGAAGCAGATCACCGTGCAGGAGATCAAGAACGATGAGATGCAGAAGCTCTACGATTCAACCGGTTCTGATTTTTCGGCGCTGGTGGAGCAGATCGCTCGTGATGACCTCGACTATGTCCGTGAGGGCGAGAGGGTTTTTGTCAACGTTACAGGCGAGTAAACGCGTTATCCCGCATAAGCGGTTTGATAGACTAAATAAGGGGTTTTAATCTGAATGGCTTTAAGTGTAGGTGCAATTGTTAACGGAAAGATCACAGGCATTACCGGATTCGGCGCTTTTGTCGAGACGGAGGACGGCTCTCGCGGTATGATCCATATCTCCGAGATATCCCATTCCTACGTCGAGAATATCAAGAGCGTTTTGAAGATCGGACAGGCTGTCACCGTGAAGGTGTTGTCGGTGTCCGACGACGGTAAGGTAGCGCTGTCCTTAAAGCAACTTGAGAAGCCCGGCGACGGCGCTAAAAAGCCCGCCGCTGCCCGCAAGCCCAAACAGTTTGAACAGAGAAAGCCCAAGAAGAAATACGAGCCCGCTCCTCCGGTCACCTCGCCCGGTGACTTTGAGTGGCAGAGCTCTTCGTCGGGCGGTTCCTTCGAGGATATGATGAGTAAATTCAAGCGTACCTCCGAGGACAAGATGTCCGACCTCAAGCGTGGCGAGAGCCGCGGCTATTCCCGTCGTGGAAATGGCGGCGGTCGTAAATAAATTATTGCTGGGAGGCATTATTATGAAGATTACCTATACCGAACGCAAGGTTAATCTGAGGGACAACTTCAAAGACAGAGTCGAGAAAAAGCTCAAAAAGTTCGACAAGATCTTTTCCGATGACGCTGAGGCATTTGTCGTTGTTACCGTCGATAAAAACTCTCAGACTGTTGAGATCACCATCCGTGACAAGTCGATGGTTTACAGAGCTGAGAAGACGATGCCTGAGATGAACGACGCTGTCGATAAGTGCGTAGACGTACTGGGTCGTCAGCTGCGTAAGAATAAGTCGAGGCTGGAGAAACGCCTCAGACAAGGCTCGCTTGATGAGCTTGTCGCTCCCGTGGACGAGCCTGTGGTCGAGGAGGACTACTCTGTAGTACGCACCAAGGAGATTCCCGTCAAGCCGATCTCGGTTGACGAGGCGATCCTCCAGATGAACATGGTCGGACATAAGTTCTTCATGTTCACCAACGCTGAGACCAACGAGGTCAACGTGGTTTATCTGCGTGACGACGGAAAGTACGGTCTGCTCGTGCCGACTGTCGGCGAGTGATTATCCCGGTTATACGATTGACGAATGAATAAACCTAAGCGGACAGCGCTCCTGCTGTCCGCTTTCTGTATGGAGTTGATGTTATGTGGTTTGTAGCTCCCTGTCTGCTGGGACTAGAGGGATTAGCGGCAAATGATCTGAAATTCAAGGGGATCGAAGGCGTCCGCGCCGAAAACGGCAGAGTGCTGTTCAGCGGTGATTACGCGACGATGATCCGCGCCAATCTCTGCTCGAGCTTATGTGCGCGAATCTTTATCCTGATGGCGGAATTTGAGGCACGGGATTTCGATGCACTGTTCGAGGGCGCGAGATCGGCAGATTGGAACGCCTTCATCGGCGAGCGCGACGCTTTTCCTGTTAAAGGCAGTAGCCTTGATTCAACCTTGAACTCGATCCCTGCGTGCCAGAAGATCATTAAGAAGGCGGTTGTCGAAAAGCTTCGCGAGTCCTATCATACCGGCTGGTTCGAAGAGGACGGCGGCGTGCATCAGATCCAGTTCCGCATCTTCAAGAACCGCGTCAGCATCTATCTCGATACCACCGGCGAAGCGCTGAACAAGCGCGGTTACCGCTCCCTGTCGGGCGGCGCTCCGATCAAGGAGACCCTCGCTGCGGCGATGGCGGATCTCGCCCGTGTACGGGCGGATCATACCGTTGTCGATCCCTTCTGCGGCAGCGGCACCATTCTGATCGAAGCGGCTCGCAAGGCGATGAACATCATGCCCGGTATCGATCGCTCCTTTGCCTTTGAGGAGTGGAGTCAGGTCGATTCTGCTGTCATCCAAGCGGAACGCGACAGAGCGAGATCAGGGGAGAAGCGCGACGCGTCCTTCATCGCCTACGGTTACGATATCGACGACGAGGTGCTTGCGCTTGCGCAGCGTAATGCCGAGCTTGCCGGAGTCGGCGACAGGATCATTTTTGAGAAGCGCGATATCCGCGATTACAGCAACGATCATGAGCGCGTCAGCGTGATCACCAACCCGCCCTACGGCGAGCGGATGCTCGATGTCCGTGAGGCGCGTGAGCTGTACCGCGTGATGGGGGAGAAGTTCCCGAGACTGCTTTTCCATTCTTATACGATCATTTCTCCCGATGATAGCTTCGAGCAGCTTTTCGGCAGACCTGCCGATAAGCGCCGCAAGCTTTACAACGGTACGTTGAAATGTCAGGTGTATCAATATTTCAAATAACCTGTGATAGCTCTCGAGCGGATTGTTCGGGGGCTGTTTTTTCTTGCAAAACGGCTGAAATTTGACATTTGTACAAAAATAGACTATTATATAAAGAGATGATTTTTCAATCCTTTGCTGTGTTGATTGCTGCAGCGGAGGAAATAACCTGAATTCATTGCGGTTTCTTTACCGCTGAAGGAGGATTACATGAAGAAAACGATCATTGTCATCATCAGCGTTATCCTGATCCTCGCCGTGATCGGCGGCGCCGGATATGCGGTGTACCGCTTCTTTTATCCGGCAGGTATCGGAAATGCCGAGACTGTCGCGCCGCTCGAGACTTTGTTTCCCGCTTCTTCTGATGAGTCGGCGACCCAGCCCGAGAAGCTCTATAAGGTCGGCATCGTCCAGAACGGACTCGGCGACGCCAGTAAGGCGTGTTATGAGGGCTTTATCTCCGAACTAAACGAGCGCGGCGTGCTCGGTAATCTGGATATCGTATATATCGTTGAGGACGATAGGGAACAGTGCGCGGCGAAGATCAAGCAGCTTACTAACGACTGTGACCTTCTCTATACCATCGGCCGTTACGCAAGTGTAACGGCGAAGGATACCACCAAGGATATTCCCGTCGTCTTCGGCGCGGTCAACAGCCCTGATGAGATTGGGTTGGTCGCGACCAATGAAGCTCCCGGCGGTAATGTGACCGGCGTGTCCAGCTTCCCGCCGTGCTTTGAGCAGATCGACCTGATCAAGCTGCTTTTACCCGAGGCTAAGAGCGTTGCGGTACTTTACAGCGGAACAGATACCGACGCCGTATCTCAGGGCATCATCGCCTCTAAGGAGGCGGAAAACATCGGGCTTTCCTGCGAAAAGTACATTGTCGACAGCGAGAAAACGCTCCAGTCCACGCTTGATAAGATCAAGACGGCTAAGACCAATGCTATTTATATCCCCGTCGATAAATTCCTGAATAAGCATCTGGATACGATCACCAAGTTCTCGATAGATAACAAGATCCCCGTTATCTGCGGCGATGAAGCGACCCTCGCCAAGGGAGCTTTCGCTACCAGCGTTGTCAATCACAGCTCTATCGGCAGAAAGGCGGCGGGTATGGCGGTCGATATCCTCTTCAATAAGAAGGATCCCGCGACCCTGAGCGTAATCTATAAGCACGACTGCGATAACCTGATCAATCAGGAGGTCGCCGATAAGCTCGGCGTCAAGATCCCCGCTACCGCCCAGTCGAAGGTGCAGGTCTATGAGAAGCCGACGGAGGCGCAGATCCCGACCGAAACCGCTGCAGTCGAAACCTTAAAGCAATAATCGATCATTGAGCACCGCTTGCATCAGCAGGCGGTGCTTTTGCGTGATTTCAGAAACTATTTATTAACTTTTTATGAAATCGCAAAAACCCCCTTGATTTTTCCAATAATATGGTATAAAATATGTTTAGCACTCAAAGATAGAGAGTGCTAAATCACAGCTTAACATTATAAGGAGGAATAGATATGACAATCAAACCCTTACTCGATAAGGTCGTCTTAAAACTCGACGACGCGGAGGAGACTACCGCTTCCGGTATTGTTTTATCCACTGCCGCTCAGGAGAAGCCCCAGTATGCGAACGTCGTCGCGGTAGGCCCCGGCGGAATCGTAGACGGCAACGAGGTCGTCATGAACGTTAAGGTCGGCGACAAGGTTATCGCGTCTAAGTATGCCGGTACCGACGTCAAGGTCGACGGCGAAGAGTACACTATTGTACGTCAGAGTGATATTCTGGCAATCGTAGAATAATTCGGGAGGTTATGACTTATGGCTAAACAGATTGCTTACGGTGAGGACGCCCGCAAGGCGCTCCAGTCCGGTATCGACCAGCTCGCCGATACCGTTAAGATCACATTAGGTCCCAAGGGACGCAACGTCGTTCTGGATAAGAAGTTCGGTGCTCCGCTGATCACTAACGACGGTGTGACCATCGCGAAGGAGATCGAGCTCGAGGACGCCTTTGAGAACATGGGCGCTCAGCTTGTGAAGGAAGTTTCCGTCAAGACCAACGATGTAGCCGGTGACGGTACCACTACCGCAACCCTGCTCGCTCAGGCTCTTGTCAACGAGGGTATGAAGAACGTTGCTGCGGGTGCGAACCCCATGGTTTTGAAGAAAGGTATCGCGCTGGCGGTCGATGAGGCTGTTAAGGCGATCACCGAGAACAGCAAGGCGATCTCCGGTACCGATGACATCGCTCGCGTTGCCACGATTTCTTCTGCTGATGAATATATCGGTAAGCTGATCGCCGAGGCGATGGAGAAAGTTTCCACTGACGGCGTTATCACGGTCGAGGAGTCCAAGACCGCCGAGACCTATTCCGAGGTCGTCGAGGGTATGATGTTTGACCGCGGTTATATCGCTCCCTACATGGTCACCGATACCGATAAAATGGTTGCTGAGATCGACGACGCGCTCATCCTGATCACCGATAAGAAGATCAGCAATACCCAGGAGATCCTGCCCCTGCTCGAGCAGATCGTCCAGAGCGGCAAAAAGCTCGTCATCATTGCTGAGGACGTTGAGGGCGAGGCGCTCACAACCCTCGTACTGAATAAGCTGCGCGGCACCTTCACCTGCGTTGCGGTCAAGGCTCCGGGCTTTGGCGACAGACGTAAGGAAATGCTGCAGGATATCGCGATCCTCACCGGCGGTACCGTCATCACCTCCGACCTCGGTCTGGAGCTTAAGGACGCTACCATCGCTCAGCTCGGTCGCGCACGTCAGGTCAAGATCACCAAGGAAGACACCATCATCGTCGACGGCGCAGGCGATCAGAACGAGATCAAGAACCGCGTCAGCCATATCCGTCAGCAGATCGAGTCCACCACCTCCGATTTCGACCGTGAGAAGCTGCAGGAGCGTCTGGCGAAGCTCGCCGGCGGCGTAGCTGTCATCAAGGTCGGCGCTGCTACCGAGATCGAGATGAAGGAGAAGAAGCTCCGTATCGAGGACGCTCTCTCCGCTACCAAGGCGGCTGTCGAGGAAGGCATCGTTGCAGGCGGCGGCGTTGCTCTTATCAACGCGATCCCCGCAGTTGAGAAGCTGCTCGAGACCACTACCGGCGATACCAAGACCGGCGTACAGATCGTTCTCAAAGCGCTCGAAGCTCCGATCAAGCAGATCGCGAAGAACGCGGGTCTCGAAGGTTCCGTTATCGTTGAGAACATCAAGCGCGAGGGCAAGGTTGGCTACGGCTTCAATGCGCTCGACGAGGAGTACACCGACATGATCTCTGCAGGTATCGTTGATCCGACCAAGGTTACTCGCTCCGCTCTGCAGAACGCGGCTTCTGTCGCGGCGATGGTCCTCACCACCGAGAGCCTTGTTGCCGACATCAAGGAGCCCGCTCCCGCTGCTCCCGCTGCTCCCGATATGGGCGGTATGTATTAATCATTTAATATTCCTTTATAGAAAAAAGCCTGTTCTTCGGAACGGGCTTTTTTTGATGTGTGTTTGTATATTCTTTTCTTTTACGCCCATACTATCATTACCAAATATTCAGGAGGTAATGTTATGACCGACAAAGAGTTGCTCTATATCGAGGACGCCCTCGGACATGAGCAGTATTTTCAGCAAAAGTGCGCCGAGACCGCACAGAGCCTGAGTGATCCCGCTCTGAGATCCTGCGTAGAGAAGTACGCCGCACGCCATAAAGAGATCTTCAGCCGTTTCTACGGACTGCTGTAAGGAGGCATGAACATGGATGACAGAAATCTGATGCAGAATCTTCTGCTTCTCGAGAAGGGCTGCTGCGACCTGTATATGCACGGCGCGGTCGAGTCCGCTAACAGCAACGTACAGGGCGCGTTTAACGCCGCTTATGACGATTCGCTGAGTATGCAGAGCGAGATCTTCGCGAAGATGACCGACAAGGGCTGGTATAACGTCGCTCAGGTCGAACAGCAGAAGGTCGATCAGCTCAAGCAGCAATTCGCAACCGCACAGTAAAGCAGTTAGGCTATTGCAAACGCAACAGTTCTATCTGGTTTAGTAAAGACACATGAAGAGAAGGCGCCGGAGTGATCCGACGCCTTTGGCTTTTATTTAATTGATATCGGATAAGACTGCCTTACCTTCTGCGAGCGATTCTTTCACATTCAGGATGCGCTGGTTTCGGCTGCCGCGGAAATGGAGCATCAGGCTCATTTCTTCCTCGATGAACGGCCCGTCCACCAACCAGTCGCATTGCTCCAGCAACGCTTTGTACTCGGGGTGAGTGTCAAACATGCTGTAGAGCTTTTCAAAGGTATAGCCGGTAAAGCAGAATACGTTCAAGCCCATCTCATGAGCGCCTTTGGCGAGTACCGTGAGCGATTCAGCCTGAGTGAACGGCTCTCCGCCGGAGAGCGTGATGCCGTACAGCAGCTTATCCTTTGCCGCTTCTTCTAAAATGCGCTCGACAGAACTCATATAGCCGCCGTCAAAATCCCATGTGTGCTCGTTGTGACAACCCTTGCAGTGATGCGGACAGCCCTGCACAAATACCGTCATACGGATTCCGGGTCCGTCTACGATGCTTTCGCGCACCACGCCCGCGAGTCTGAGCGGTGTTTTTTGATGATCCATGGTTTGCTCCTTTATGTGACTAAACAGGGCGGGGAGTAAGTCCCCGCCCTACAAGATTGATTAGGTTCAAATCGCTTCCAGCTCACAGCCGCAGTCATCTTCGAGAATACTGTGCTTGACGCGGTCCTGTACCTCCGCCTTCTTCGCATTATTGAAGCGGTCGAGGGTACCGACGAGATAGCCGGTAATGCGTCGGATACGCTCAACGCCGGAGCCTTCCTTGGTAATCTTGCGTCCGCACTGCGGGCAGTAGTCGCCGATGATGCCGGTGTAGCCGCAGACAGGGTCACGGTCAACAGGATGGTTGATCGAGCCGTAGCCGATTCCCTCCTCCTTCATGCAGCGAACGACCTGCTCGAAAGCCTCGAGGTTTTCGGACGGATCGCCGTCCAGTTCAACGTATGAGATATGACCGGCGTTGGTCAGCGCATGATAGGGAGCTTCGATCTTGATCTTGTCAAAGGCGCTGATCGGATAGTATACCGGTACATGGAAGGAGTTGGTGTAGTATTCGCGGTCGGTGACGCCCTTGATCACGCCAAAGCGCTCCTTGTCCATACGGACGAAACGTCCCGAAAGACCTTCGGCGGGAGTTGCCAGACAGGTGAAGTTCAGACCGGTCTCTTCGCCTTTCTTATCGAGCTTCTTGCGAATGAAGGAAACGATCTCAAGACCCAGTCGCTGGGCTTCTTCCGACTCGCCGTGATGCTTACCGATCAAGGCGACCAGTGTCTCAGCCAGACCGATGAAGCCGAGGCTGAGGGTTCCGTGCTTGAGTACCTCGCGTACCTCGTCGTCGATACTGAGCTTTTCGGAGTCGATCCATACGCCCTGACCCATCAGGAAAGGATAGTTGCGTACGTGCTTCTGGCACTGGATCTCGAAGCGCTCGAGAAGCTGAGCGATACCGAGGTCGACCATGCGGTCGAGCTGATCGAAGAAGAAATCGACATTCTTGTTGGAGAGGATCGCGAGTCTCGGCAGATTGATAGAGGTGAAGCTCAGGTTGCCTCTGCCGTAGGTGATTTCACGGCTCGGATCGTAACGGTTGCCGATGACGCGGGTACGGCAGCCCATGTATGCGATCTCGGTCTCGGGATGACCGGGCTTGTAGTAAGCGAGGTTGTAGGGTGCGTCGATGAAGGCGTAGTTGGGGAAGAGGCGCTTCGCCGATACGCGGAAGGAGAGCTTGAAGAGGTCGTAGTTCGGATCCTCGGGGTTGTAGTTGATACCCTCTTTGACCTTGAAGATATGAACGGGGAAGATCGGGGTCTCGCCGTTGCCCAGACCCTTCTCGGTCGCGAGCAGGATATTCTTGATGACCATACGGCCTTCGGGGGTGGTATCGGTACCGTAGTTGATGGAAGAGAAGGGTACCTGAGCGCCTGCACGGGAGTGCATGGTATTGAGGTTGTGTACGACAGCCTCCATCGCCTGGAAGGTCGCGCGGTCGGTCTCGGTGAGCGCGTGCTTCTTCGCGAAGCGCTGGAGCTTTCCGGCAATCTTCTCGCCGTATTTTTCGGTGAGAAGTTCGAGCTCCTTCGCTTCATACTCAGCGGTGGATTCGAGCTTCGCCATCTCGCCGGTAGCTGCCTCTGCGGCGGCACAAATCGCCTCGATGCTATCCTTGGCATCCTCGTCGTCGGCAAGAAGCTCAGCGCCGCGGCTGAGATTTGCACGATAACGCTTGTTATAGGTCTTAGCTACACCCGGCGCCATGCTGTAGTCGAAGTTCGGTACGGACTGACCGCCGTGCTGGTCATTCTGGTTGGACTGGATCGCGATGCACGCAAGCGCAGCATAGGTAGAGATATCGTTCGGTTCACGGATGAAGCCGTGGCCGGTGGAAAAACCGCCCTTGAAGAGCTTTAACAGATCGATCTGGCAGCAGGTAGTGGTCAGGGTGAGGAAGTCGAGGTCGTGGATGTGGATATCGCCCTCGCGATGCGCCTTCGAGAACTTCGGATCGAGGACATACATCTGGTAGAATTCCTTCGCGCCCTCGGAGCCGTACTTAAGCATCGTGCCCATCGCGGTATCGCCGTCGATGTTGGCGTTCTCACGCTTGACGTCATTGTCCTTTGCAGACTTAAAGGTCAGATCCTCATAGATCTTCATCAGCTTGGTGTTCATCTCACGCACGCGGGTACGCTCCGCGCGATAGAGGATAAACTCCTTCGCGGTTCTGGCGTGACCGTTCTCGATCAGGATCTTTTCGACGGTATCCTGTACATGCTCGACGGTGGGGGTCTGGTTATCCTCCGCTTCGAGGTATTCCATTACCTTTGCGGCGAGATTCTCGGCGCTCTCATAGTCATTTCCGCCGATCGCGTGTGCCGCCTTGTAGATGGCGTTAGTGATCTTGTCCTTGTTAAATTCAACCGCGCGTCCGTCGCGCTTCACGATTTTACGGATCATGTTAACCTAAACTCCTTTATCTTCATCTTGGTTCTGCTGTAACTCTTTTGTTACAAAAAGATTGCCCGCCACTATATCTTGTGCACGGGTCATAAGCCTGTCATAATATAACAGATTAGCGCCGCGAAATCAATTGTTAATTTACACGATAATAAATTTTTTCTTTGTGGAATTTGATATGATTTTCGAAAATGATATTCTTAAAAGAATTATAACAATTTATTGTGACCGAGATACACTCTACCACAATATCTTGTGCTTGATGTCATTCTTGTAACAATCGGTAAAATCCGTGTCATTGTTAATTTGCATAAAGAAAAATGATGTTTGGCATGATGAAATCGCATTCAACATTACGTCTGTATCCGGTGTTCTATAAAAAACCGCCCCCGATGACCGGGAGCGGATGGATGATTGTATACGATTGATTATCAGATCTCGACAGTATTGACCTTCTCGAATTCCTCGACGATCTCCTTCGAGGGAGCCTTGGTGATGAGGGTCGCGATGATCGCGACGATCAGTGCCAGCGCAAAGCCGAGTACCAGAGAGTACAGACCTGTCTTAGCGTACAGGGTCTCGCCGCCGAAGGGGATGTAGTCCCACAGGATAACGGTCGCGAAACCGGTGACCATACCCGCGATAGCACCGGGCAGGTTGAAGCGCTTCCAGAACAGGGACAGCAGGATGATCGGACCGAAGGCTGCGCCGAAGCCGGCCCAGGCGTCGGATACCAGACCCATGACGGAGGAGTTGGGATCGAGAGCGATCACGAAAGCGATGATCGCGACGACGACGACGGCGATCCTGCCGACGTTCAGTGCGCTCTTTTCGCTCGCGTCCTTCTTGATGACGCCCTTATACATATCCTCGGATACCGCGGAGGCGGTTACCAGCAGCTGGCTGTCAGCGGTAGACATGATCGCCGCGAGGATGCCGCAGAGGAAGATGCCGCCGATGAAAACAAGGAAGACGTTGCTGGAGAAAATCTGCTGGATGGTCTTGATGAATACGACCTCAGACTTGCCGCTTGCGACGAGATCCTCATTCAGGAAACCGCGTGCGATCAGACCGAGGAAGGAAGCCGCGCCCAGGGACAGGATGACCCATACGATGGCGATGATACGGCTCTTCTTGACCTCTTTATCGCTCTTGATCGCCATGAAGCGAACGAGGATGTGCGGCATACCGAAGTAACCCAGCGCCCAACCGAGGTTGGAGATGATCGATACAGCGGTGATCGGGTTGCCGTCGCCGTCCTTCATCAGGCTGACAAAGCCCGCGGGATCGGCTATGCCCTTTGCACTCAGCGCGCCGGTCAGGTCGCCGTTGATACCGATATACGCGATGATCGGAACCGCCAGGATCGCGACGAGCATCAGAAGACCCTGGATGAAGTCGGTGTAGCAGACCGCCTTGAAACCGCCGAGCAGGGTATAGACCAGAATAACGACAGCCGCGACGATCAGACCGATCATGTATGCAGTGTGGTCGTCTGCGCCGGTACCGAATACGTTCGCAAAGAGCTTAGCGCCCGAAGCAAACGCCGAAGCGGTGTAGACGGCGAAGAAAACGATGACGATGACCGAGGAAACGATCTTGAGTACGCCCTTCTTATCGTGAAAGCGGTTCTCAAAGAAGCTCGGGATAGTCAGCGAGTTGTTCGCGACGATGGTGTACTTTCTCAGTCTGCGCGCTACGAGGAACCAGTTGAGGATGGTACCGATCAGAAGACCGATCGCGATCCAGACCTCGCCAGTACCCGCGACATAGATCGCGCCCGGTAGACCCATCAGCAGCCAGCCGCTCATATCGGACGCCTGCGCCGAGAGCGCCGCTGTCCACGAGCCGAGGCCTCTACCGCCGAGGAAGTAGTCCTCGTTGTTGCTCTGTTTACTGTTCAGGGCGCCGATGAGGATCATCAAGCCCATGTACACAACAAAAGCAACCAGAATGATAATGGTGTTTGTTGACATTCTTTTCCCTCCAATAAATATTGGGACCGATTTTGTTCAGTCATAGACATAAAACAGATCGGTCATTTGTTTTTGCACTTTTGTATTTTAACACATCGAAGAGTGAAACGCAAGATAGAATAAAGTATAGACTTAATTCAGTACAATAATTGAATAAATAAATAAAAAGTCTGTTATAAAGCCGTTTTATAACAAGACCCTATAACAGACCGAATACTTGACGAAAAATAAATTTAAATCGTAACCGCTTGCTTAGCGATTCTCTCTGATACCGCAGAGGAAGAGCGGCATGGTGTTTCCTGCGTATTCCGCGAGCGAGTATTCTCCACCGTGAAGACACCAGTCATACAGCAGCGCCCGCTCCGCGATCGCGTACAGCCGAACGATCTCTGCGGAGGATTTCTGCCGCGTGATCTCGCCGCGCGACTGTCCATTCTGCACCAGCTTTTTTAACAGGCGGTAGTACAGTCGGCTCTGGTCGAGAAGCTCTTTTTCACCGCGTTTAGAGAGCTGCTGCGCGTACAGCCGTGATAAAAGCTCGATATCGATGTTGTTCTCGATCATCATGAAAAGCTCGCGGGTGAGATAGATCATGTTCTCGATCGCGTCGCGGTCATAGTCGAGCTTTTGCTCCAGCTCCGCGTATTTTTCGTCGAATAGATACGCAAGCGAGCCGATCAGGTTGTCCTTGCTGTCAAAGTAGTGATAGAACGACCCCTTGGAGGTGCCGGATAGCTTGATGATCTCGTCGACGGTCGTATTCTCGAAGCCCTGATCATAGAACAGCTGCCACGCAGCCGAGACGATCTTGCTCTTTGTATGATTCGACGCTTTTTTCATTTTTTCACATCCTTAAGTATTCTGTACTTCATTCTATACTTCGGTCTATTCCTTGTCAAGCCAATTATTTTTATCTATATATTGTAAAAGCTCGCTGTTTGTATTATAATACCTATATATGCATTTCTTTACGAGGTGACAGATTTGGAAGAGAATTTACTGTTTACCCGCCGACTTTGGGCGGAGATCAATATGGATTCGATCAAGCATAATTACGAGTCGATCCGCGCACAGATCGGTGAGGGCGTCAAGCTCTGCTGCGTCGTCAAGGCGGATGGTTACGGTCACGGTGCGGTGGAGATATGTAAGCTCTATCACGAGCTCGGGGTAGATTTCCTCGCCGTATCCAACCTGGATGAGGCGCTGGAGCTCAGGCGTGCCGATATCACGGAGCCTATCCTGATCCTCGGCTATACGCCCGCGAACCGCTGTCGCGATCTCTCCCGTCAGAATATTTCGCAAGCTGTCTACAGCCTCGATTATGCCCGTGAGCTGTCGGCTCAGTGCGAGCAGTTCGGTGTAGACGTTAAGGCGCATATCAAGCTCGATACCGGAATGAGCCGTATTGGATTTATGTGTCAGGAGTTTCCCCGTGATAATAATTCTATTGAAGAAATAAAAGAAGCCTGTACCTTGCCCCGTATCATCCCCGAGGGTATTTTCACTCATTTCGCGGTAGCGGATGACGGTGAACGCGGCGAGGATTATACTCTCAGACAGTATGAGAACTACGTCCATACCGTAGACGCGCTCGAGAGGGCGGGGATTCGTTTTGAGATCCGCCACTGCTCCAATTCCGGCGCGATCATGGATTATCCCGCGATGCGGCTCGATATGGTTCGTGCGGGTATCATCCTGTACGGTTATGCGCCGTCTGACTGCATGCGGCATGCGCTCGATCTGCGTCCCGCCATGCGCCTTAAGACCCTGATCTCTCATGTCAAGACCGTCAAGGCAGGCACCACCGTCAGTTACGGCAGAACCTTTACCGCCGAGCGCGATATGCGGATCGCTACCGTGCCTGTCGGTTACGCCGACGGCTACATACGCGCTTATGCCGAGGACGGTTATATGTTCGTATGGGACAAGACCAAGAAGTTCGGTAAGAACTGTAAGATCATTGGACGTATCTGCATGGATCAGACCATGCTGGACGTGACCGATTTCCCCGAAGCGGAGGTCGGTAATGTGGTTGTCGTATTCGGCAACGGTAAGGACGGAGAACCCACCGCCGAGGATATCGCCCGCTGGGGCAACACCATCAGCTACGAAGTGCTCTGCGCCGTGTCTAAGCGCGTCCCGCGACTCTACCGTACCAACTGGATCACCGGTAACGTCGTTTATAAACTGTAAAGGAAAACAAAGATCATGATTTGTAGGGGGCGGCGCCTCGACGTCCCGTGAAGCAGGTGTTTTATGAAACTGTTAGTAGTAGACGGAAACAGTATATTGAACCGCGCGTTCTACGGTATCAAGCCGCTGACCACTAAGGACGGTCAGTTCACCAACGCGATCTACGGCTTTCTGACGATGTTTGAGCGCATGAAGGCAGATGTTCAGCCCGATGCGGTCGCGATCGCCTTTGATCTTAAGGCGAAGACCTTCCGCCATAAGATGTACGATCTCTATAAGGCGAACCGTAAGGGGATGCCCGAGGAGCTGTATATGCAGATGGCGCCGCTCAAGGAGCTGTTGACCGATCTCGGCTACAAGCTCGTTACCTGTGAGGGGTATGAGGCAGACGATATCCTCGGTACCCTCAGTAAGGCATGCGCCGATTCCGGTAACACCTGCGTGATCGCTACCGGTGACCGTGACAGCCTCCAGCTCGTGAACGACAGCGTTTCCGTTCGCCTTTCTAAAAACCTCAACGGTACGATGCTATATACCCCCGAGGTCGTTCATGAGGAATACGGCGTCGAGCCGAAGAAGCTGATCGAGATCAAGGCAATCCAGGGCGATACCTCCGACAATATCCCCGGTGTAGCGGGAATCGGTCCGAAGGGCGCGACCGAGCTGATCCAAAAGTATGATAATATTCAATATATATACGACCATCTCGACGAGCTCGATATCAAGCCCGGCATGCGCGCAAAGCTTGAAAAGTCGAAGGACAATTGCTTTATGAGCCGTGATCTCGGCGAGATCTGCCTGACCGCTCCCGTCGATACCGATCTCGAGAGCTACATGGTAGGGGAGGGCGACAAGGCTGCCGCCGCCCGACTGATGGCGCGTCTGGAGCTCTTCTCTCTGATCAAGAAGTTCGATCTGGAGCTTACGGAGGACAGGACCGTCGCGCAGGATGCGCAGCGCACTTTCAAGGTGATAGACGCCGATCCCGATACACTTGATAAAATTCTCTCAGAGAAAAATATTTACGTTAAATTTTCTTTTGAAGAAAAACATACAGAGAGTCATTACGAGGGAAAAAGCCCGTGGCAAGCTCAACCTGTTGTTGCATATATTTCCACAGAAGAAATATTATATAGAATTAATTCTTTAGAAGAAATTAAGAAACTGTTGATCAGCGGAAAGAAGATCTATACCGATAACAGCAAGTCCGTTTTCGCCTACTGTGATCGGGGGGGGATCGAGCCCGATATCGCCTTCGATATCTCGCTTGCCGCCTATTTGCTCAGTCCGTCATCTTCGAGCTATGAGCTCGAGCGCCTCTGCGCCGAGTACAGTATCCCTGTAGCGGCAACGGAGGACGAGACCGAGGGGATCCCGTATATCCACGCGATGCCCTCCTTGTGTAAGCGCCTCGCCGATGATATTCACGAGATCGGCAACGATAAGCTGCTGTATGAGATCGAGATCCCGCTCGCACGGGTGCTGGCGAGGATGGAGAACCTCGGCTTTGCCGTCGATGTGGACGGCATCCGTGACTACGGAGAGAAGCTCAGCCGCGAGGTACAGGAGCTGCAGGCTTCTATCTATGAGGACGTCGGTTACGAGTTCAACATCAATTCCCCCAAGCAGCTTGCCAAGGCGCTTTTTGAGGACTTGAACCTCCCCGCCCGCAAAAAAACCAAGAGCGGCTATTCCACTAACGCCGAGGTGCTTGAGGGTCTGATCCCTCTCCACCCCGTGATTTTGAAGATACTCGATTACCGCGCGGTCGCGAAGCTCAAGTCCACCTACTGTGACTCACTGATCGACAAGGTCGCTCCCGACGGACGGATCCACTCTTCCTTCAACCAGACTGAGACCCGCACCGGGCGTATCAGCTCCACTGAGCCTAATCTGCAGAACATCCCCGTGCGTACCGAGCGCGGCAGAGAGTTCCGCCGCTTCTTCAAGGCGAAGGAGGGCTGTGTGCTGGTTGACGCGGACTATTCCCAGATCGAGCTGCGCGTGCTCGCTCATTTCTCGGGCGATAAGACGATGCAGCAGGCGTTCCGCGATAATATCGACATCCATACCGTGACCGCTTCCGAGGTGTTCGGCGTGCCGATCAACATGGTAACGCCCCTGATGCGTTCCCGCGCCAAGGCGGTCAACTTCGGTATCGTCTACGGTATCGGCGCTTTCTCGCTGTCGAAGGATATCGGCGTTTCCGTGCGCGAGGCGCAGAAGTATATCGACAATTATCTCAACCGATTCTCGTCTATCAACAGCTATATGAACGAGGTCATCGAACGCGCGAAGACTGACGGCTATGTCACCACCCTCGAGGGCAGACGGCGTTATCTGCCCGAGCTTTCCGCGTCGAACCGTAACACCCGCATGTTCGGCGAGCGCGTCGCCCGCAACGCTCCTATCCAGGGTACCGCCGCGGATATCATCAAGATCGCGATGGTACGTGTCGATGAGCGTTTGAAGCGCGAGGGACTGGAGTCCCGCCTGATCTTACAGGTACACGATGAACTGCTCGTCGAAGCCCCTGCGTATGAGAGTATGCAGGTCGCGATGCTCCTGCAGGAGGAGATGGAGAACGCTGTCACGCTCAGCATCCCCCTCTCCGCCGAAGCCTCGATGGGCGAGACATGGTACGAGGCGAAGGGCTGACATGTGTTTATAAATGCAATAATGATAAGAATTATATATCACGAGTATCATCGATCACTGCCTTGTGCGATAGTGATTTGATACAAGGAGAGTCAATATGAAGAAACTATTATTTGTCTGTACCGGCAACACCTGCCGCAGTCCGATGGCTGAGGTGATCTTCAACTCCCTTGCTGTTCAGCAGGGGCTTGACTGGCGTGCAGAGAGCGCCGGTGTAGCGGCGGTGGGTGATCGTCCTGCGTCGCCGAACGCGATCCGTGCTGTTGCTGAGATTGGGCTGGATCTGAATATGCATCGTACGCGCTTTCTGCCCGCGATCGATCTGAATGAGTATTCGCTGTTTGTAGCGCTCGGTGAGGAGCATGCGGATATCCTGCGCTCCATCGGCATCCCCGCCGACTATGTGCGCGTGCTGCACCGTGCGCCGAACGCAGATGACATCTACGACCTGCGTATGGATATCGCAGATCCCTACGGCGGCGATCTGAACGATTATCGTAAGTGCCGTGATGATATCGTCGGCGCCGTGAAAGCGCTGATGACCACTCTGTCATGATTGCTTTGATGCAACCCGAGCATGTCGAGGCGGTGAAAGACCTGCTTGACACATGCTTTGACGAAAACAGTTGGTCTGTCGAGTCGATACAGTCGGAGCTTGAGAAGGCGGATTCCCGATGTACTGTCGCTGTAGAGGACAGTAAGGTAGTCGGTTTTCTCGCGTTTGAGCAGATCGTGGACGAAGGCAGTATCGTCGAGGTCGCCGTCTCTCCCGATTATCGTCGCAGAGGTATCGCCCGCGCACTGATTAATGAAGCTTTGCGGAGCTGTACCGGTCTTTGTACCGTTTTTTTAGAGGTGCGCGAGGGTAACGCGCCCGCTGTCGCGCTGTATGAGTCGCTCGGCTTCGAGCGGATCGCCGTCAGACGCGGCTATTATGATAATCCCAAAGAAAATGCAATCATCATGAGGAAGAATTATGAAAATACTGGCTATTGAGAGCAGTTGTGACGAGACCGCCGCAGCTGTGGTCGAGGACGGCAGGAACGTTCTCTCCAATATTATCGCTTCTCAGGTAGAGGAGCATAAGCTCTACGGCGGCGTAGTTCCCGAGATCGCTTCCCGGCGTCATGCCGAGGCAATCGTCGGCGTAGTAAATGAAGCGCTGAAAACGGCGAATTGTACCGTGGATGATGTAGATGCGATCGCCGTGACCTACGCTCCCGGACTGATCGGTGCGCTTTTGGTCGGTGTGAACTTTGCGAAGGGCTTGTCCCTCGCGACCGGCAAGCCGTTGATCCCGACCCATCACCTGCGCTCTCATATTGCGTCTAATTATATTTCACATAAAGAATTAAAACCTCCGTTTCTCTGTTTGGTCGTCTCAGGCGGTCACAGCCATATCGTTGAGGTGAAGGACTATACCGACATGCGCGTGATCGGTCGTACCCGTGACGATGCTGCGGGAGAAGCTTTTGACAAGGCGGCTCGCGCTATGGGTATCCCGTACCCCGGCGGCGTAGAGCTCGACAAGATCGCTGAGAACGGTGACGACACTGCTTTTCCGATGCCGCGTCCGCGCGTGGACGGCTCGCCCTACGACTTTTCCTTCTCGGGACTCAAGACTGCTGTCATCAACCTGATCCATAATCGTCAGCAGAAGGGGGAGGATATCCCCGTCGCCGACGTCTGCGCTTCTTATCGTAAAGCGGTGGTCGGACTGTTGGTCGACAATTTTTTGCAGGCGGCTGACGATCTCGGTTATACGACTCTTGTGACTGCCGGCGGCGTGTCGGCGAATTCTCTGCTGCGCAGGGAGCTTGAGAAACGCTGTAAAGGCAAGTATCAGCTCTTTATGCCCGAGAAGCCTCTTTGCGGCGATAACGGCGCTATGGTCGGCGCTCAGGGTTATTATGAATACTTGGCGGGACATGTGGCGAAGAGCGATCTGAACGCTGTCGCTACTCTGCCGATCAGTGAGGATAAATATTGAAGAAGCTATTATTCAGGGTGGTATCCCTGCTGCTTGCCTCTGTGATGGCGATCTCCCTTTGTTCCTGTGAGAGGATCCGACAGGCTGTGCACCGTACGCTGATGAAGACCCTCTCCATCAAGGATCCCGATATCACCGACGGCGAAAAAAATCCCTATCTGAATATCGAACCGGATCCCTCGACCTACAATGAGGGCTATGAGGCTGCGCCCTCACGCTATTCTTATCAGGCATTACCGCTTGAAGGGCAACAGAAGCTGTACGGTCTACTGATCGACTCTTTCTATGAGGTTTCTCCCGAGTACAGCGAGGAAGCACAGAAATACCCCATGCCCGAGATTCGACTGACCGGTTATTCTCTCACCGAGGCGCAGGTGCGCACCACGCTCAAGGCGATCAGCGACGACTGCCCCGAGATCTTCTGGATGTCGAACACGATCGGATACTATTCCAACAACGAGATGACCATCGTACAGGGCTATTCGCGCCTGTCTCCCGATGAAGTATCCGAAAAGCTCGGTAAGGTGCGTCAGGCGGCGGGTGAATTCTACGCGAGTGTTCCCGACGGGCTTTCCGAGTACCAGCGTGAGCTGAGGGTGCATGATTTCCTGGCTGAGATCGCGGCGTATGATACCGGTGTTGATGTTGATAACACCGATAACAGCGATCCCGAGCTCTACACGGTTTACGGCGCTTTGGTAAACCGACTGACCGTCTGTGAGGGTTATGCCCGCGCGTTCCAGATGCTGCTCAACGGTCTCGGCGTCGATTGCGTGAATATCATCGGAAGGTCCAGCGACGAACTCCACATGTGGAATGCGGTCAAGCTGGACGAAAAGTGGTATTTGGTCGATCTGACATGGGATGATCGAGAGGAGAGCTACTCGCGTTATTGCTACTTTAATCTGACGAGCGAGCAGATGGCGATTGATCACACGGATGCGCCGATGTTTACTTCTCTCAGCGACAGCCAGATCAACGGCGAGGTCGAGGATATCGGTGCCGACGTCATGAATATGTTCATCCCCAAGTGTACCGACCCGACCATGAGCTGGTTTTATCGTGAGACGCCCCATCTCGATGACTTTGACGGTGTTGACGTGAAGAACGCACTGCTCGCGGCAGCGAAGAACAGTGATAAATACTTTGTATTTTATGTCGATGAGGGGATGGAACTTGAAGATACCGTTCGACAGCTGTTTAAGGAATCGCCTCAGTATTTCTTCGACTATGTCATCTCCGTAAATAATTATCTGGACGACTACAGCATTGATGAGTCCAACATCGGCTATATTACGATGCCTACTAACCGCGCCGTTGCGGTCGAGCTTCATTATTATTGATACAAAATAGAATTAGGAGATTCACATGATCGTATTATCCGTAGACCTCGGTCATGCCCGCACGGGGCTTGCCGTATCCGACAAGAGCGGCTTTCTTGCCTCGTCGCTGTGTGTGATTACCGAGTATAATGATGATAAACTGGTAGAGAAGATCGCCGAACAGGCGTCGTCCGTGAAGGCGGAGCTTCTCGTTGTAGGACTTCCGCGTAATATGGACGGTTCCGAGGGGGATAGCGCGCTCCGTGCCCGTGAGCTCGCCGCGCGTCTTTCCGAGCGTACCGGACTCCCTCATGTGATGCAGGATGAGCGCGGTACGACCATCACCGCCCACGCCTATCTCAGTTCAGGCAACGTATACGGCAGGAAACGCAAGCAGAAGGTGGACGCTGTCGCCGCTTCTATCATCTTGCAGGATTATTTAGACAGCGCGAAAGGATAAGCTTATGGAAATGCAGGAATTATTATCGGAGATCAACGCTCTCGCTAAGAAGAAACGTGAAGAAGGTTTGAGTGAAGAAGAGCAGAAGCGACAGAAGGAGCTCTATCAGATCTATCTCAAGGGTTTCCGCGCTCAGGTCAAGCAGCGCCTCGATAACGTCGACGTCACCTATCCCGACGGCACCGTCAAAAGCCTCAAGGATGCGATGAAAAAATAATAGGAAGAAGAAAAGCTTACGGTTTCTGATGATCCGTAAGCTTTTGTTATATGTACTGTTATTCGGTTGATGTGCTTCTGCTGATCGCTTCTGTCAGCGTAAGAAAGATGAAGAAGTGCGGTGTTACGATTGGGTTGTAGAGGTTGACGGTGGACTGTACAAGATAGCAGAGGACCGCCCCCATGAATATCAGTGTCAGCGGTTTTTTTCGTGCGGTTTTCAGCCCGCGTACAAGCGCCGTGACGATCAGTCCCAAATATGCCGCCAGTCCGAGTGCGCCTTGGGTGAGCAGGTAGTTGATCAGTTCATTGTGCGCGCAGTCGGTAGAGGAGTCGCCGAACCGTGCTGCCAGTTCTTTGAAGTGAGGCTCCAGAACATTGTAGGCAGTATCGGGACCTGCGCCGAAGAGCTTTTGCCAGAAATTGAACTTACCGTATTCTTCGAAACTGATCCGCCACATGAATCCGCGGTGAGTACCCCAGGCGTCGCTGAATCGCAGCAGCTTTTCATAATCGCCGAGGTCGGTCTCTCTGTCGATCACGCTGAAATAGAAGAACGCGCCGAGCAGTGTTACGATGCTTACACCAAAGAGCACCTTTAAGGTGATCTGCAGTGTTTTCGCGGGATATCTCGGCTCGCCGTTCTTCCCTAAAAAGTACAGAAGCAGGAAGATCGCGCCGCAAATAATGATTGGTATGAACATCAGCGGGCTGTAGATCAGGAACTGCTGGAATACTTCGAAGCCCTTGTTCTTATTCCCGACGAGGATCGCGAAGAGGTGCAGCAGCTTACCGGAGATGAACAGGATCGTCATAGTGCCGAAGAAGCGCTTCAGATAAGTATAACTGCGGCAGTAGATGATGAACATGATCGGCAGGATCACCAGTAGTCCCAGAATGTTGGAACTTGAATCCGCGCACAAAATACCGGGGTAAGCAAAGATGATCGCGAATCCGCTGAGGATGCGCATATATCGCTTTTCTGTCACGGTGAAGAAGCCTACCGCAACGGGGAGAAACATGCACATGAACGCGGCGATGATATTCTTGTTGCCGATGGTGGAGCCGAAGTCGACGATGGTGTCTTCTCCGTAACCCGAGAAAATATTCAGCGGGTCGATGTAGAAGTAGTTGATCACCGTCAGGAGCGCTACGATCGACGATACGACCAGATACCCGACGAAGGCGTAGTCTTTGTAGCGGTAGTTGCGTGTGATGATGAAATACATCAGCGCGTAGGCGGTCAGCAGCAGCAGACCGTTGTCGCGCCCTTTAAAGCCCGTGAACGCGTCAAAGATATAGGGGGAGGTGATCGTAGAGATCGCCGCAAAGCCTACGAAGCACAGCATCAATATGTCGGTAGTACTCAGCGATTGCAGAGCGTCTTTTGGCTTAGTATGCTTTTTATCACCAAGCTTACGCATCGTCGAGCTGAATACGACGCTGATCACCAGCACGGCAGTCAGGATCAAATACAGCCAGAATTTATCTGTCCGCGCATGCGCGTACTGTTCGGTAAGAAACAGCGGAAAGAAGCTGAACATCAGCGTCAGATAAACATTGACGAGCGTGTGCGAGACGGTATATGGTTTTTTTTCGTTGCCTGTATCGGCGACCGGTGCAGTCTGAGTCATTATCATTCAACCTTAAAACAAGATTCCCGCCCTTTATCGTAGCGCAAAAGGGCAGGAATGTCAATAGTATTCGTGGCGGATAAGGCGGTTAGGGTGACTGCAATAATCCGAACCGTGGTTTTGACGGGCAGATTTTCGCCCACTCTTTGTTAAAATCCTCGCTAACCCGACAAGGGTTAGCTGCGGTTTTGCCGCGATTGGACGTAAATCTGCTCCGTCAAAACTCCGAAGGACTGAAAATGAGCAAGATTTCGAGCAAGTTTCGGTGCAGAAAGTGCAGGCAGGCTGGCGCCTGCCAAGATTGATAAGCCGAAAATTGCCGAAATAATGCCATTTTCAGCAGATTCGAATTATTACAGTCACCCTACCGTTGCCTGATTTCAAACTTTGCTTTTGATCAGTCTGACCGCATTGAGTACGCAGAGCAGGCATACGCCGGTGTCGGAGAATACCGCCAGCCACAGCGCGTGACTGCTCAGTATCCCGATCATCGTCAGGATGATGATGACAGCCTTGATGATGAGTGAGAAGGTGATGTTCGCCTTGACCGTAGCGATGGTTTTACGCGCTAAACGGATCGCACGGGGGAGAGAGGAGAGGTTCTCGGAGCTGAGTACGATGTCGGCAGCTTCGATTGCCGCGTCGGAGCCCAGACCCATTGCCGCGCCGCAGGTAGCCATGCTCAGTACCGGAGCGTCGTTGATACCGTCGCCGACGAAGCAACAGGAGTCGTTCTCCTGTATCAGCTTTTCGACGGTATGCACCTTGTCCTCCGGCATCAGCTCGCCGTAGACCTTGTCGATCGGAAGGTTTGCGGCAACAGCGTCGCAGGAAGCCTGTTTATCGCCCGAGAGCATCGCAACAGGAGAGATACCGAGCTCTTTCAGCTTGCCGAGTGTCTCTGCAGCTTCCTCGCGGATATGCTCGCTGACAGTGATCACACCGATCTCCTTACCGTTCAGTTGTATGGATGTGCCCGCCTTTCCGTCAGCCTTGCAGACGGTGATCAGATCATCTTTGTATACAGCGGTTACGCCGTGACCGCTGATTTCCACATGATCTCTTAATTCTAATAGAGAAATATTATGCTGTTCGCAATAGGCTTTCAACGCGCCTGCGATCGGATGCGCCGAGTGTGCTTCTGCTGATGCGGCAAATCGGATTATTTCTTCTGTAGAATAATTGCCTGTCGTCTTAATTTCTTTTACGGAAATTTGATTATCCGTGATCGTACCCGTTTTATCGAAGGCAAAGGCTTTCACTTTTGCCAAAGCTTCTACATATCTGCCGCCTTTGATCAGCACGCCTGCCTTTGATGACGCGCCGATGCCCGCGTAGTAGGAGAGCGGTACCGAGATCACGATGGAGCAGGGACATGAGGCGACGAGACATACCAGCGCCTTGTGGATCCAGCCCGTCCAGTCGCCGGTGATGAGGGAGGGGATGACTGCGATGACGAGCGCCAGTCCCAGCATAACGGGCGTGTAGACCGCCGCGAAGCGCGTAATCAGCTTCTCGTGATCGCCTTTGTTCTTGCTGCTTTCTTCAACCAGCTTGACGATACGCGTGGCCGCACTGTCAGCGTACGCTTTGGTGGTTTGCAGGTAGACGGTACTGTCGTTGTTGACCATGCCGCTGAGCAGCTCGGTACCGACGGTCGCCTCCATCGGAGCGGATTCACCGGTCAGAGAAGAGGTATCAAGCGTGGTGTTGCCGCTCGTGATCACGCCGTCCAGCGGGACGCGCGTATGGGGCGGGATCTCCAGTACAGAGCCGATCGCGACATCCTCGGCGGGTATCTCGCGACTCTTGCCGTTCTCAAATAGGTAAGCGGTATCCGGGCGAATATCCGCCAGCTTTCGGATATCACGTCGGGATTTCTCGACGGCATGATCCTCCAGCAGCTCGCCGATGCCGAACAGCACCATGACAGCCGCGCCTTCGACATATTCGCCCAGCACCATCGCGGCGATCACCGCAACGGTCATCAGCGTGGTCTCGTCAATGCGACGCTTGAATACCGACTTCACGCCTTCGATCACGACGTCATAGCCCGCAAGTACTGAGGAAACGATGCTCAGCACGGTGCAGGGAATCTCGAGTCCGCCGATCAGATGCATGATTAATGCCGCGATAAAGAAGACTGCCGCAAAGATCAGCAGGATCAGCTTGATTTTTCCGCCCTCGTGATGATGTTCATGTTCGTGACCGTGATCATGATCGTGATGATGCTCGTGGTGCTCATGGCCGTGTTCATGATCGTGGTCACAACAGCCGTCATGACAGTGATGGTCGTTCACGTGGTGATGGTGGTGATCGTGATGTTCTTCCTTCGGCACTACGGTCACGCCGTCCTCGATCGAGTCGACGATCGCCTGGACCTCGTCGCGGATATCTTCTTTTTCGGTATGGATCTCCAGCTCGAGCGTTGCGAAAGAGAATCGCACATCGCCATAGGTTTTCTCGAGCTTAGCTTCGATCTTCGCCGCGCAGTTCGCGCAGTGAAGACCTTCCAGTATATATTCATGCTTCATAATCTTTCACCGTCATTCCAGAATATGCTCTAAGCCCATTTCAAAAATCTTTTGGATGTGCTCATCCTCGAGGGAATAGTAGCTCTGCTTGCCCTCTCTGCGAACTTTTACAAGATTCTCTTGCCTGAGTACGCGAAGCTGATGCGATACGGTGCTCTGCTCCATGCCGACGATATCCGCGATACAGCAGACGCTCAGCTCTCGTTCGAACAGTGCGCACATTATTCGGATGCGGGTGGAGTCGCCGAATACCTTAAAGAAATCCGCCAGTTCAAACAGCGTGTCTGTATCGGGCATTTGTTTTTTTATGTCCTGTACAATCTCTCTATGTTCTTCGTGTGCCATAACAGCCTCCGATTTGAATGTTTGAACGTATGAACAAGTGTTCATACGATACTGTTATCATATACCTTTTAAAAGTCGATGTCAATAGTTTTTATTGAAAAACCGTCCTGTTTACGTTATAATAGGGTTATCAACTGAGATGGAAGTGTGTATATGAATGTGATTTTCGACATGGACGGCGTCATCTTTGACTCCGAGCGCGCGTATGTCGGCGCGTATCAGAAGCTTGCGGTGAAATACGGCCTGACCGATACCGAGGCGGTTCATCGCGCCTGTATCGACAGCATCGGCGTGACCCGCGATCTGACGAAGAAGATTTTCTTTTCCTATGTAGGGCATGAGTTTGACTATGAGAGCTACCGCGCGGATGTACAGGTAGAGCTGAACAAAACTCCCTTTGAGTTGAAACCGGGCGTGTATGAGCTCTTTGATTGGCTCAGTGAGAACGGCGCTAAGATCGCGCTTGCGTCCTCGACTCGTCGTGAGCACGTATTCCCGATGTTGGACGGCGCTGATCTGACGAAGTACTTTAACGCGATCGTCTGCGGCGATATGGTCGGTCAATCCAAGCCGAATCCCGAGATCTTCCTCACTGCCGCCGAGAGGCTCGGTGAAGATCCTGAGGACTGCTATATAATCGAGGACAGCTACAACGGTATTCGTGCCGCTCATGCCGCGGGCTCCCACGCGATCATGGTGCCCGATATCGTTCAACCCGACGATGAGATCAAGGGGCTTGCCGCGGCGGTTTTACCGTCATTATTTGAAGTTAAAGATTATCTGAATGACAGAACATAAATAATCAAATAGTTTTTTATACCGATATAAGACAACCGCCGCCTCGGAACGATTCCGAAGCGGCGGTTTTATCAGATTATGATTGTTTTATCGGCAGAGATTACAGCCAGTGCATGGTGTCCTCATAGACGTTGATATAGTCCTGAGCACTGCGCTCCCAGCTGTTATCGCTCATCATGGCGCGCCACATGAGCTGATGCCAGCCCTCGTTGTCGTAGATACCGGCGAGAGCACGCTTGACAGCGTTGCACATATCAGCGATATCATAGTTGCGGAAGGTGAAGCCGTTGCCGTAGCCGTCGGCGCTGTCGAATACGCTGTCCTTCAGACCGCCTACCTCGCGGACGACCGGGATGGTGCCGTAGCGCAGAGCGATCATCTGGGACAGACCGCAGGGCTCCTGCTTACTGGGCATCAGGAAGATGTCGGCGCCGGAGTAGATCTTGCGGGCGAGCTCGGGCACGAAGCCGTGGCAGGTGCAGACGCGGCCCGGATAGAACCACTGCATATCGCGGAAGAAGTTCTCATACTCCTCATCGCCGGAGCCGAGGATGACGAACTGCATGTTGTTATTGTTCAAGAGATCCGGCAGACCGCCGCGAACGAGATCGAGGCCCTTGTGGGATACCATACGGGTGACCATGGCGACGATCGGGATGGACCAGTTCTGCTCCAGACCCAGACGCTCCTGCAGTCTGCGCTTACACTCGCCCTTACCGCTCATATCTTCCTTGGTATAGTTGCAGTAGAGCTGATAGTCTGTAGCGGGATCATAGCTCGCCTGATCGATACCGTTGAGGATACCGCAGAGCTTGTAGTGGTTCGCGTTGAGCGCGTGATGCAGACCGTAGCTGTACCAGGGGTCCTTGATCTCCAGCGCGTAGGTGGGGGAGACGGTGTTGACGCGGGTGGAGCAGAAGATAGCGCCCTTCATCATGTTCAGCTTGCCGTCCATCTCGAGGATCTTGGTCTCTGTGGGCGGGATACCGACACACTCGGTATTGACCTCCCAGCCGTACTTGCCCTGATACTGGATGTTGTGGATGGTGAACAGGCTCTTGATGTTGTAGTACCACGGATTCTTGCTGTAGAACAGATAGTAGTAAACGGGTACGAGCGCTGTCTGCCAGTCGTTGGTGTGGATGAGATCGGGATGGAAGTCGATGTACGGCAGCATCTCGAGGATGGCGCGGGAGAAGAACGCAAAGCGCTCGGCGTCATCGTAGAAGCCGTACAGCTTATCTCTCTTGAAGTAGTACTCGTTGTCGATGAAGTAGTAGGTGCAGTCGTTCCAGCGAGCCCAGAACAGACCGCAGTACTGATGTCTCCACGCGACCGGTACGGTAAAGTTGGTGATGAAATTCATCTGGCACTTGAGCTCGTAGGGGATCGTGCCATACAGCGGCATAACGATGCGGCAGTCATGACCCTTGCGGCATATGGTATGGGGCAGAGAGCCCGCTACGTCGGCGAGACCGCCGCTTCCGGCAAAGGGGTTGGCTTCACTTGCGCAGTAAAGTATTCTCATATATTATCCTCCTGAATGAATTGGATCATGATCGCGGAGGACTGAGCGCATCAGCCCTCACGATCACAAAAAGTTATGTTAAACGATGGAACGCTTAGCGATGTACATGGGATAGTTTTGGGTGCCCTGGATCTTCGATCCTCGGGAGACGTTGACGTCCTTGTCGACGACCAGATTGGTCAGCTGGGCTTTGTCGCCGATCACACAATCCTGCATGATGATGCAGTTCTTGATGACGGCGTCATGACCGATATATACACCCTTGGAGATGATCGAGTTCTCAACGATACCGTTGATGACGCAGCCCTGAGCGATCAGCGAATCCTTGACGTTGCTGTTGAGTCCGTAGCGGGAGGGAGCGTCGTCGCGCACCTTGGTATAGATGGGGCGCTTGGAGTTGAAGAGCGCGTAGCGGGTATCTCTGTCCATGATCTTCATGTTCGCGTCGTAGTACTCCTTGACGGAGCCGATGATCTCGCAGTAGCCGTCGAATTCGTAAGCGTAGACTCTGTGACGGTCGAGCGACTTCTGCAGTACGTCGCGGACGAAGCTGTATTTCGACTCGGACATTGCCTGACGAACCAGCGCCATAAGGACAGTCTTTTTCACCAGCATAACGCCGATGTCTAGGTTGCAGACGCTGTTGTCAACAGGGGAAGCCATGATCTTGGTGACCTTGCCGTCGTCGTCTACGTCGAGGATGCAGCGGAAGTCATCGGTGATCTCGGTGACAGCGCGCTTGGTGTATACGAAGGTGATATCGCTGTGATTCTTCTCCGCGAAGCGGAACAGCTTGTTGTAATCCATGTTATGGACACAGTCTGACGGCGCGATCAGGACATATTCCTCGTCGCCATGCTCAATATAGCCGTGCAGGTTGAAGATGGTTTCGACCAAGGTCGCGAAGCTGTGCTCACCGTAAGGCGGCAGGATGCTCAGACCGCTTCTGCGGCGGGCGAGATCCCACGCGGAGCCGGAGCCGACGTGATCCATCAGGGACATAAAGTTGGATTTCGCGACGATACCGACGTTATTGATGCCGGAGTTGGACATGTTGGAGAGCGGGAAGTCGATCATGCGGTACTTGCCGCCGAAGGGCACGCTGCCGGTGGAACGGTAAGCAGTCAGCTCGGGCAGGTGCTTCTCGTTGGTGTTCGCGAAGATAAGACCTAATATTTTATTGGTAGACATGCTTACACCTCCATATCCTTGTCGATCATCGCCTTGCAGGGCACGACGACGCCTGCGCCGATCTTGAGGTTATCGCCTACGACGGTAACGCCCCAGTCATCACGGTTTTCCACCTCAGTGGGAGCCGCGCCGACCTTTGCGCCCGCGCCGATGACGGTATTCTCAGCGACGATCGAGAACTCTACGTGAGCGCCGTCCTCTATCACCACGCCGGGGAAGAGGATGGAGGAGTTGATCACGGCGTCCTTGCCGATGATAACGCCCGGGAACACGATGGAGAACTCCAGCTTTCCGTCAATGTTGCAGCCGTCGGATACCATTGAGTTCTGGATCTCGCCGGTAGGTCCGACATGGTGCGGAGGCATCATGGGATTGCGGGAATAGATGTTCTTAAGGTCGAGGGTTACCTTGGGATCGAGCAGATCCATGTTCGCTTCCCACAGGGAGTCGATGGTGCCGACGTCCTTCCAGTAGCCCTCGAAGGGATAAGCGACCATCTTCTCACCGGAGTTCAGCATCAGGGGCAGTACGTCCTTACCGAAGTCATTGTGAGAATCGGGATTCTGCGCGTCCTTGATCAGGTACTCTCTGACGGTCTTCCATGTAAAGACATAGATGCCCATGGAAGCATTGGTGCTCTTGGGATGAGCGGGTTTCTCTTCAAATTCATAGATAGTGTTGTCGTCGTTGGTGTTCAGGATGCCGAAGCGCGATGCCTCCTCCATCGGTACGTCCATGGCGGCGATGGTGCAGGCGGCGTTGTGTTCCTTATGGAACTCGAGCATCTTGGCGTAGTCCATCTTATAGATGTGGTCGCCGGAGAGAACGACGATGTAGTCGGGGTCGTAGCGGTCGACAAAGCCGATGTTCTGGTAGATCGCGTTAGCGGTGCCGGAGTACCAGTCGGAGCCCTCCTTGGATTCATAAGGCTGCAGACAGGTGACGCCGCTGTGAATACCGTCCAGATCCCACGGCTGACCGTTTCCGACGTATTCGTTGAGTTCGAGCGGCTGGTACTGCGTCAGTACGCCGACTGCCTCAATGCCGGAGTTGATACAGTTCGACAGCGGAAAGTCGATAATCCTGTACTTGCCTCCGAACGGTACGGCAGGCTTGGCGATCTTCTTGGTCAGCACGCCGAGGCGAGAGCCCTGACCGCCGGCAAGCAGCATAGCCACTACTTCTTTCTTAGGTATCATGTTATCCTCCAATATGGTATGCCGAGCTCCGGGAGGAACCGGAGCTCAACAGATTGATAAATTTCTAAAAGAGAATTATTTCTCTTCCTTTTTCGCAGCCTTCTTGGCTGCGGGCTTCTTGGCAGCGGGCTTCTTGGCAGCAGACTTCTTTGCGGGAGCCTTCTTCACAGGTTTCTCATCCTTCTTAACGTCCGCATCCTTCGCAGCTTTCTTTGCGGCGCGGGTAGCGGCAGCCTTTTTTGCGGCTTCCTTACGCTTCGCAGCTTTCTCTTCCGCCGCGATCTCCTTCGGGCTCTTCTCCTTGCTGACGCACTTGAGGTACAGAGCGCTCATCGGAGGCAGGTTGAGGTAGATGGACTGCTCGAAGCCGTGCATCTCTTCATCGACGGTGTGGATCTCGGTGCCGTTTGTCTTACCGGTGCCGCCCCACTGCTCGTCGTCGGAGTTGAATACCTCGGCGTAGGTGCCCCACTCGGGAACGCCGATACCGTAGTTCTCACGGTACATGGGCTGGAAGTTGCACACGACGATGACATTGTTGCCTTCCTTATCGATACGGCGGAACGCGATAACGCTCTGCTGATAATCGTCGTGATGGATCCAGTTGAAGCCTTCCCATGTGAAGTCGACCTGATACATGCAGGTGTTCTCTTTATAGAAATTGTTGAGCGCGCGGAAGAAGTCGTTGAGCTTCTTGTGCTTCTCGAAGCCGAGCAGACCCCACTGCAGCTCTTCGGTGCTGTTCCACTCGTCGAACTGACCGATCTCAGCGCCCATGAAGGTGAGCTTCTTGCCGGGATGAGCCATCATGTAGGACATGAATACGCGAACGCCCGCGAACTTCATATCATAATCGCCGGGCATCTTATTAATCAGCGAGCCCTTGCCGTAGACGACCTCGTCGTGAGAGATCGGGAGCAGGAAGTTCTCGGAGAACGCATACAGGAACGAGAAGGTGATGCTGTTGTGATGATAGGGTCTCCACAGCGGATCGAGGGACATGTAGGACAGCATATCGTTCATCCAGCCCATATTCCACTTGTAGTCGAAGCCCAGACCGCCGTCGGATACGGGACGGGAGACCATCGGCCAGGAGGTGGACTCCTCGGCGATCATCATAACGGTCGGATGATGCAGGTGAACGGCAGTGTTCAGTCTCTGGATGAACTCGACAGCCTCGAGGTGCTCATGACCGCCGTACTTGTTGGCGACCCACTCGCCGTCGCGGCGGTTGTAGTCGAGGTACAGCATGGAGGCTACCGCGTCAACGCGGATACCGTCGACATGGTACTTGTCCAGCCAGAACATCGCGGAGGATACCAGGAACGAGATGACCTCGTAGCGGGCATAGTCAAAGACGTAGGTGCCCCACTCTTTGTGCTCGCCCTTGCGGCTGTCCTCGTACTCATAGCAGTGGATACCGTCGAAACGTCCCAGACCGTGAGCGTCCTTGGGAAAGTGAGCGGGTACCCAGTCGAGGATAACGCCGATGCCCTCCTGATGGCACTTGTCGATGAAATGCATGAACATGTCGGGAGAACCGTAGCGGGAGGTGGGAGCGTAGTAACCGGTAACCTGATAACCCCAGGAGCCGTCGAAGGGATACTCGGTCATGGGCATGAACTCGATGTGGGTGTAACCCATCTCCTTGACGTAGGGGATCAGCTCGTCGGCAAGCTTGTCATACGAGAAGGTGTTGCCGTCGGCATACTTTCTCCAGGAGCCCGCGTGAACCTCATAGATGTTCAGCGGATTCTCGAAGTGATTGTGTTCCATCTTATACTTGTACCACGCTTCATCATTCCACTGATACTTGTTGTAGTTGTAGATGATGGAGGCGTTATCGGGACGGGTCTGAGTATGGAACGCGAACGGATCGGACTTTAAGATTTTCTCGAACCACGGGGTCTCTACGCAATACTTGTAGATCGCGGTCTCGCCGAGGTTGGCGATCCAGCCTTCCCATACGCCGCCTTCGGAAATCTTGTGCATATGGTTGGCGTTCTGATCCCAGCCGTTAAAGTCGCCGACGACCGAGACGGAGAGAGCGTTCGGAGCCCATACACGGAACATGGTGCCCTGTACGCCGTCCATCCAGTAATCATGCGCGCCTAAGAAATCATAAGCGCGTACAGCGTCGCCGCCGTGGAATAGATCGAGAGGGAATCTTTCGTCGTTTAAAACATAATTCATAATCTGACTCTCCTTTATAAAAAGAATTAGTACATAAATATACAACTCTATAATAACAGACATTTTTGACAATTTCAAGTAAAAACAGAAATTAAATTCCAAACTTTTAGTGCAGTTTTTATAAAATCTGACAATACACTTGTCATTATAGACAATGAAAAACTATATTTTCATAACTTATGTACAAAGCGGAGAGCCGTAAAGAGTGATTTGAGCGCAGCAATCGGTCGATCGTGCTTGGATACAGTGATGGAGCGGCTGTGTGCTTTAATTCGCTTATTGTATAGCGTCAAGTTTGATATTATTCCTTTTACGAAATAATTCTTGACATTTCGGTGTCCGTATATTATTATAAATTATGGTTTATTATATTGGTATTATTATATTCAATAGTAATAGCCGTTTCACAGCTGCGCGTGACAGGCGTCGCTGTGCTTATCTGACTCTCTTAGAGAGCCGTTATATATAGATATTTTACCCATATTACCATTCCAACCGCATGATGCTTTGAGATATATTTTTATATAGAAAGGTGACATACGCGGACAACCGATTTTCCTGTCAACGACAGTGGTGATACAAAACTGAATATCTGAGTAACGGCACCGTGAGTTGAGTTTGATGAATCATCAAATCAAGGAGGTGTCACATGTGAATGCTGTTTTAGCAGTTATCCTGATCGTCGTCGCGGTGATCGTCGGCGCGGCAGTCGGTATCTTTATCGGCAACGCTTATCGTAAGAAGGTAGCCGAGGCTGAGATCGGCAGCGCCGAGGAAGAGGCGAAGCGTATCGTCTCCGACGCGATGAAAACAGCTGAAGCAAAGAAGAAGGAAGCGATCCTTGAGGGTAAGGATGAGGTTCATCGCCTTCGTAACGAGGGTGAAAAGGAACTCGCCGACCGCCGCAAGGAGGTACAGCGCCAGGAGCGCCGTATCCAGCAGAAGGAAGAGACCCTGGACCGTAAGATCGACAACATCGAGAAGAAGGAAGACAGAGTCAACAAGAAGATCAAAGACGCCGAGGTAAGACTCGCCGAGGCGGAAACTATCAAGAAGAGTCAGTTTGAGATGCTCGAGAGGATCTCGGGCTTCACCGTAGATCAGGCTAAGACCTATCTGCTCGATCAGCTCGAGGGCGAGCTCGGCAGAGAGAAGAGCCTCAAGATCATGGAGTATGAGCAGCAGCTCAAGGACGAGGCCGACAAGCGCGCCCGCAATATCATCTCCCTCGCGATCCAGCGCTGTGCCGCGGATCAGGTGGCTGAGGCGACCGTATCGGTCGTACCGCTGCCGAACGATGAGATGAAGGGTCGTATCATCGGACGTGAGGGTCGTAACATCCGCGCTATCGAGACGATGACCGGCTGTGACCTGATCATCGACGATACTCCCGAGGCGATCACGCTGTCCTGTTTTGAGCCCGTTCGCCGTGAGATCGCGCGCGTCGCGCTCGAGAAGCTGATCTCCGACGGCCGTATCCATCCCGCCAGAGTTGAGGAGATGGTCGAGAAGGCTCGTCGCGAGGTTGAGCAGAGCATCAAGCAGGCGGGTGAACGCGCCGTATTGGACGCAGGCGTCCACGGACTGCATCCCGAGCTGGTCAAGATCCTCGGCAGACTCAAGTACCGTACCAGCTACGGTCAGAATGTTTTGAAGCACTCGCTCGAGGTCAGCTATATCTCCGGTATGATTGCGTCCGAGCTGGGACTTGATCCCAAGGTCGCGAAGCGTGCGGGTCTTCTGCATGACATCGGTAAAGCGCTCGACCATGAGATCGAAGGCAGTCACGTCGAGATCGGCGTAGACGTTGCCCGTAAGTACAAGGAGAGCGACGCGGTGGTTCATGCGATCCATGCCCACCACGGCGACGTAGAGGCTAAGACGGTCGTCGCCTGCATCGTACAGGCTGCCGACGCGATCTCCGCCGCCCGTCCCGGTGCACGCCGTGAGAACCTTGAGAACTACATCAAGCGTCTGCAGAAGCTTGAAGAAGTCGCATCGTCCTTCAAGGGCGTTGAGAACTCCTTCGCGATCCAGGCGGGTCGTGAGATCCGTATCATGGTCAAGCCTGAGCAGGTCAAGGATGACGAGATGGCGTCCCTCGCCCGCGATATCTGTAAGAAGATCGAGGAAGAACTCGAGTATCCGGGTCAGATCAAGGTCAACATCATCCGCGAATCCCGCGCGGTCGACTTTGCAAAATAATCAATGTAAAAAAGCACTGCTTCAAAAGCGGTGCTTTTTTGTATTATGTAGGGGTCGAATTGATACGACCCTTTTGCGGGGCGTTCTATTTAACCGCACTTTGCAGTATTAAAGGCTCCCTTTGGTAAAGGGAACTCCCGCACAGCGGGTGAGGGGTTGTATAAATGGATCGACCGAAGGGAGAACCCTAAAAATCCCACTCGGGTACATACTTTTGATCCGCGCTGGTTAGCTCCTGTGCGAATCCGTCAAAGCCCAGCTCATAATACCGCTCCAGTACACGGTGATATTCCCGCTTTGTGATACGGCGGTTGATATCGGGATACTCGTCTGCTTTCCCCGCGGGCATATACTGCGCCATCAGGCTTACGGGGATTCGGTCGTCCCAATGCTCCTTGATGATCTGTAAGACGCCGAAGCTGTTTTTGACGTGAGAGGGGAGGACGAGGTGGCGGATGATGACGCCGCGCTTGATCAAGCCGTCCTCATACACGCTGTTGCCGCACTGACGCATCATCTCGTCGATCGCCGCAGTTGCCCTCTCCACATAATCAGGACAGCGCGAGAGCCTTTCTGCCAGTGCGTTATCACTGTACTTGAAATCGGGCAGATAGACGTCGATCAGTCCTTCGAGCCTTTTGAGTGTCTCGACCTTCTCATAGCCCGAGCTGTTGTAGATGAACGGAAGTTCGGGACGGTAAAATCGAAAGCTCTCGATGATCGCGTCGACATAGTGCGTCGGCGTGACCAGCTCGATGTTATGTACACCCATATCCACGAGCCTTCTGTACTGCTCGCTCAGCTCGTAGGGAGTGATGACCCTCCCTTTTGAGAGCGCTGAGATCTCATAGTTCTGACAGTACACGCACCGCAGGCTGCACCCGGAGAAGAAGATCGTCCCGGCGCCGTTTGTTCCGCTGATCGGCGGTTCCTCGTCATAGTGAGGCGCTACGCGGGCGACTGTGGGCAGCTTTCCTACGCCGCAGAAGCTGATACGCTGTTCCCGATCGACGTTACATTCCCTCGGACAGAGCACGCATTTCATCCAATCACATCCTTTATCCCTATTATACCATAACTCCGAAGGAGATATGGTATAATCAGCCATCGCCCGTTGTCGCGAAGCGACAAACCGGGCGGGCATATAAATTTGTATAATAACCGGATTTATACGGTTATTATACCATATATAGGATAAAAATGCTATACCTCAAAGTCGTAGAGAAAATCCTCGATCGCCGTGTTCAGATGGTCGGGCGAGAGTTGTTCGGTATTATATTTTTTCGCTAAGGCTTCTATCAGAGCCCTTTCTGTAGAAATATCCCCGACAGTGCGTATGATCCTGCCATTGACAAAGACCTGTAAACCGTATGCCGTGTATAATCCGTACGCACTGTCGAATTTGCGTTCCGCAATCGGTTTATATCGTATCATGTTCTTCCTCTGTGAAGTGATTTCACTCAAACAGTGAAATTTTATCACCGCTTGTCATTTTTTGCAAGTGTTTCAACAAAAGTGTAAATAACATTACATCAATCGACATATTTGTGCTGTAATCGTTACAAAATGTGACGGAATAATTAAGTAAAAAAACAATATTGAAAACAATCGCGCATTGTGTTATGATACAAAAAATGGATAATTATAGATCAATAACAAGCGGCTTGTGGATCCTTTGATAAGGCTGTTTCGCAACAATCCACGACCGCCGATGAGGGTATATGAATATGGAAGCAATGATTTATGCAGAAAATCTGCGCAAGGAATTCAAGAAGATCATCAAGGAACCGGGTCTCAAAGGCGCCGCGAAAGCGCTGTTCAAGCCGAATAAAGAGATCGTCACTGCAGTGGACGATATCTCGTTCGAGGTACCTGCGGGGGAGATTCTCGGATTTATCGGGCCGAACGGTGCGGGTAAGAGCACGGTCATCAAGATGCTCACGGGTATTTTGACCCCGACCTCCGGTTTCTGCCGCATCAACGGCAAGATTCCGCAGGAGGATCGCAAGAACTATGTCCGTGAGATCGGCGTCGTGTTCGGTCAGCGTACCCAGCTTTGGTGGGATTTGGCGCTGCGTGAGACCTATTCTGTCTTAAAGGAGATCTATCAGGTTCCGGAGGAACAGTTCAAGAAGCGCATGACGTTCCTTAACGAGGTGCTGGAGCTCGACAGCTTCATTACCAGTCCCGTCCGAACCCTGTCACTCGGTCAGCGTATGCGTGCCGATATCGCTGCGGCGCTGCTGCATTCTCCGAAGGTGCTGTTCCTCGATGAGCCGACGATCGGCTTGGATGTTGTCGTCAAGGAGAACATCCGCTCCGCGATCCGTAAGATCAATGAGGAGGAGGGCACGACCGTCATCCTCACTACCCATGATCTCGCCGATATCGAGCTCTTATGTGAGCGTATCGTCATGATCGATAAGGGCAGAAAGGTTTTTGATGGTGGTTTGTCGGAGCTTCGCCATAACTTCGGTGATGTACGGACGCTCCGCTTCGAGCTGGTCAACGGTCCCGATTTCAAGCTTCTCGACTATCGTCGCCGCTTCAAGCTGACCGATGATGACGTCAGCGCTGAGCGCGACGGCAGCTCGGTCACGGTTCGTTTTGATACCGCGAAGGTCAGCGTAGAGGAAATGATCTCCTACACGCTGTCGACCGTTCATGTCAAGGATCTGAACATCAAGGACGTAGAGATTGAGGAGATCATCAAGAAGCTCTACCGCCGCGAGGTGAGCCTATGAGCAGAGTGAAGCGGTTTTTCCGCACCTATACGCCCTTCACCCGAGCGGGTATGCAGGAGATGGTCGCCTACCGTGCGAATTTCCTGTGCTTTCTGATCGGTGAGATCATGGCGTCGTTCATCATGTACTTCGTTTGGAAGGCGGTGTTCGACAGCTCCGGGAGCGAGACCTTCATGGGCTTTACGATGGAGGATATGGTCGTCTACCTGTTTATCACCTTCTTAGCGGGCTATCTGACCTATTCCGACGGCGCGTTCACGGTAGGGGAGGAGATCATCGACGGCTCGATCGCCATGCGCATGATCCGCCCGTGTTCATTCGAGATGTGCTTTCTGTTTCAGGAGCTCGGTAATCGCATTATTTCCGTTTCGATGATCTTTGTGCCGATCGTAGCGGGCGTTGAGATCTACCGCTATGTTCAGGCGGGAGAGGTTCGTTTTCAACCGATCTATTTCCTTCTGTTTCTGCTTAGCCTTGTGTTCGCCTATATGATCTCTTTCTATTTTAATGTATGCTACGGCTTTATGGCGTTCTTCTTCAAGAACCTCTGGGGCACTACGCTGATCAAGGAGACGGTCGTCAATTTCCTTTCGGGAGCGATCGTTCCGTTGGCGTTTCTGCCGGCGGGCCTTGCGAACGTGCTGAACTTCTTGCCGTTTGCATCACTCTCCTATACCCCCGTGATGATATACATGGGGATGTACAGCTATTCTGAGATCGCGTGGCGTATGGGCTTACAGATATTCTGGCTGCTTGTCATGTACGGACTGTCGAAGCTGATCTGGCGCAGTGCTGTCCGTCACCTGAGTGTACAGGGAGGTTGAGCTATGATGCGATATATACGACTCCACCGCATTTTCATCGCCCAGTATCTCAAGCGGCTGATGGAGTACAAGGTCGATTTTATGCTCGGCGCGATCGGCTTGCTGATCGCTCAGGGTATGCAGCTGATCTTCCTCGGCATCATCTTCAGCGCGATCCCCGCCCTCAAGGGATGGCAGTTTGAAGAAGTACTGTTCATCTATGGCTTTTCTCTGGTGCCCAAGACCATCGACCACCTCTTTACCGATAACCTCTGGATGGTCGGTTACCGTATCATCCGCAAGGGCGAGTTCGACAAGTACCTGACCCGCCCGATCAATACACTGTATCATGTGATCGCCGAGAACTTCTGCGTCGACGCATTCGGAGAGCTGCTGACCTGTATTCTCCTGCTTGCGTATTCGATCCCGAAGCTCAGTATTCCGTTCCACTGGTATACGATCCCGCTGTTTCTTATTGTATCGATATTTGCGACGCTGATCTACACATCACTGAAGATCATGACCTCTGCGATCTCCTTCTGGACGAAGGCGAGCGGTCATATCACCCACATGCTGTATATGACTAACGACTTCGGCAAATACCCTGTCACGATCTATAATAAGGCGGTACAGGCGCTGATCACCTACGTGATCCCCTTCGCCTTTACCGCGTACTTTCCCGCAACCTATTTTCTGACGGGCAAGAATCCTCTTTTCTGCCTCGGAGGCACTGTGATCGCCGGTACGGTGCTGTTCCTTCTGGCGATCTTCGTCTGGAACAGAGGACTCAGAGCCTACGAGTCCGCCGGATCGTAGATTAGCTCAAAGCTTAAAGCGAACAAGTGTATCGAATAAAGCAAAGTTGTGATTCGAAGAGATCTTTCCGAATCAACTCCTAACTATCATGAATCCTTTTATCTATTATTCTTCTGAAGAAAAAACAGAATATGTGACTTCCCGATGTTCGCTGAATCGCGCCGTCATGCAGAAGCTCCCCTTGTACGGGATCGAGGATGAGCTCGAGGGCTTGGCTTATAAGGATATTTTTTCCACGCCGCTTCTGGTTGCCGAGATCCGCCGTGTGTCACGTCGATTCGGTATTGACCTGAACGAGCTTCCCGACCGACAGCTCCCGTTCCTTGTTGATGAAGGGCTTGTTTCCGGTGATATGCGTCGTCGTCAGATGGCGGAGCATGTGGTGAAGCGTTTCGGTACGCGCCTCGGACTCCTTTTGCTTGCGCTCAGGATGGGGGAGAAGGAGAACCGCCTCGCTCGCCCCGAATGGGACGACGCTTGTTGGGATTACTGGCGCGATCTTGATACTGTCATCCTTACCGGAGGTCTTGCGAGCTCTATGCTCGGCAGACGCTTTAAGGAGTATATCCACCGGGTCTTTGACCGAGCGGGTGAGAGATGTTATCATATCCGCCTGTTCGATAACGGCAGTTACCTCGGTATCATGGGACTTGCTCAGCGTTTGCTCAGTGATAACACCGCCGCCCTGGTGTTCGATATGGGGCATACGGGCTGGAAGCGCGCTTTGGTTCGTATGGGTACGGGTGAGATCGCGGGTTTTACGCCGATGGAGAGCCTACCGTCGCGTTATATGGAGAACCGATTTAATAACCCCGCTGAACAGCTTCGGTTGGCGATCGAGCTCCATCGATATATCGTCAATACCGTAGCGTCTTCCTACCGTGAACTGACGCAGAAGCTCGAGCTCTGTGATACCATCCTGATCAGCATCGCCAATTACACCCGCGGCGGCGTTCTCGACAGCGAGCACGGCGGATACGCAAAGCTCAGTCTTCTCAATACCGATTACGGACAACTGCTGGAGGAGGAACTCTCGGATGAGCTGCACCGTGAACTCAGAGTACGGCTGGTGCATGACGCTACCGCCACGGCACTGTACTTCGATGAAGTGCGGAACGCTGCCTGTATCACGCTTGGTACCGGCTTCGGCGTCGGATTTCCCGAGATCCGCATCGGTTAGTACCCTCTATACATATTTATATATCATTCTCAGGAGCTGTCGTTTCATTATCGAACGGCTCCTGATTATTTTTGTGCAAAAAAATGACAGCTTTGTCATTATCACCAAATAATCGGCCGAAAGATTGTGCAATTCATGAAGCGCTTTTTCGTTTATTTATTCCTCCCTTTATGGTATAATGTCTTTAATTGGAATAGTATGTGCTATTACTGTTCCATAGAACGTTTTTCAAAAGGAGAGGATTACATGAAAATTCGTAGGGTAATCTCCGTACTGCTCGCAGTTCTCATGCTGATGTCGCTGTTCACCGTAGCAGCTTCCGCGGCTGAGCAGGATATCGCCGATACGGGCGCTACCAACGCAAGCTACCTGGAGAATTATGCCACTAAGGCAGTGAACGAGAATAATCTCGGCGCAACCTACACCCCGACTGCCACTACCTTCAAGGTATGGGCACCCGAGGCTACCGCAGTCATGGTCAAGCTCTTCGCGACCGGTACCGACGCTGAGTCGGGCGCCGCGACGCTGGGCACCACCGCTATGACCTGCGACACAAACACCGGTATCTGGTCCGTGACCATGACCGGCGATCTCAAAAACAAGTATTACACCTATCTCGTCGAGCGCAACGGCGTTGTCAACGAGGCTGTCGACCCCTATGCCAAGGGCGTAGGCGCTAACGGTAACCGTGCGATGGTAGTCGACCTCGACTCCACCGATCCCGCAGGCTGGGATCAGGATCAGCACGTTCTGTTCAACAGCCCCGGCGAGGCTGTCGTCTGGGAGATCCACGTACGTGATTTCTCCATCGACGTTTCCTCCGGCGTTTCCGAGAAGAACCGCGGTAAGTATCTCGCGTTCACCGAGGGCAACACCACCGTCAACGGTGAGGGCAAGATCGCTTCCTGCGTTGACTATCTCGTAGAGCATAATGTCAACTGCGTACAGCTCATGCCGATCGAGGACTTCGCTTCCATCGATGAGACCGATAACCGCGCTAATTATAACTGGGGCTATGATCCCAAGAACTATAACGTCCCCGAGGGCTCCTATTCCTCCAACCCCTACGACGGCAACACCCGTATCAAGGAGTTCAAAATGCTGGTTCAGGCGCTGCATGACCGCGGTATCGCCGTAGTCATGGACGTCGTTTACAACCACACCTTCGTCCGCGACGGTTCCCAGTTCTCCAAGATCGTTCCCAAGTACTACTATCGTATGTCCAGCATGGAGAACAACAAGTACCGCAACGGTACCGGTCTGGGCAACGTTCTCGCTACCGAGAAGGCGATGACCCGTAAGTTCGTCCAGGATTCTCTTGTATACTGGGCTGATGAGTACCATGTCGACGGCTTCCGTTTTGACCTGATGGGCTGCTTCGATGTACCCTCCGTCAAGGCATGGCGTTCCGCTCTTGACCAGATCGATACCCGTATCCTGATGTACGGCGAGCCTTGGGCAGGTGGTTCCGACAACGGTATCTCCAACGGCGCGATCAAGTCGAATATTCCTCAGCTGACCAGAGTCGGCGCCTTCAACGAGGGCTACTCCGACGCGCTGAAGGGCAGCCATGATACCGCTTCCGGTACCGGCTTCCTCAACGGCGGCTCTTCCGCTGAGATCCTGAAGGCTGCCGGCGGCACCGCGAGCGATTTCAGCGGCGCTAAGGTTGAGCAGATCGTCAACTACACCGACAACCATGATAACTGGATCCTCTTCGATAAGATCCTTGCCGCGAACAAGACCTCCGGCTTTGTCGCAGCAGCTTATGAGAGCAATCCGAATCTGTATACCACCAACAAGAACATCGTCAATACCACCGACTCCAAGGTGCTCGGTCAGGTCAAGGTCGCGCTGACCTCCTCCCTGACCTCTCAGGGTATCCCCTTCACCGTAGCCGGTACCGAGTTCTGCCGCTCCAAGTACGGTGACAAGAACTCCTTCGGTTCTCCCGATGAGATCAACAGCATCAACTGGAACCGTGCCTCTACTTATTCCGAGGTAGCTTCCTACTATGCGGGTCTTGCAGCCATCCGTAAGGCTGTCTCCGCCTTCGGCGACACGACCGTAAACAGCGTTTCCACCGTTTCCGGCGCTACCGCATGGCAGATCACCAATAACAAGTCCGGTCAGTGGAACAAGGTCATCGTTGCGCTGAACAACACCGCGTCCTCCGCTTCCGTCAGCCTGTCCGGTTCCTGGAACATCGTTGCTAACGCTACCAAGGCGGGCACTGCCTCCCTCGGTACTGCTTCCGGCTCCTACAGCCTGCCCGCTTACAGCGCAGCTGTCTTTGTAGATTCCGCAAGCTTCGGTAACTACACCCAGCCCGCTGCCGGTACCGCTTCGGTTACCGTTGAGCATTACACCCGCGACGCGGCGTCCGGCTCTTACACCAAGACCGCTACCGAGACCGCGAAGTATAAGGAAGGCCAGACCTGGCGTGCTTCCAAGAAGCTCGACATCCTGTTCGACCACACCTATGACAGCACCGAGTCCACCGCTTCCGGCAACGCCGAATCCGGCACCGCTGTTGCAGGTCAGAACATCACCGTCAAGTTCTATTATACCCGCAATATCGCATCCAACTACCTGACCATCAACTTCTTAGACTCCACCTCCGGCAAGTCGATCAAGACCCCGATCCAGTACCGTCTGAAGCAGGGCGACAAGTTCTCCATCCCGGCTAATCCCGTACAGGGCTACCAGATGGATACCTCCAAGTTCCCCGGCGGCACCATCGGCGAGTTTGACGCTTCCGCACCGCTTACCTTCAACTTCTATTACAATGCACTGACCAACGCTACCACCAAGGTCCACTATTACAACACCCCCGGCTGGTCCTACGTTCTGTGCTACGCTTATGACGACAACGGCAACGAGGCTCTCGGCGCTTGGGGCGGTCAGCAGAGAAAAGACAGAATGACCGACGATCCCGATCAGGCTGACTCGAAGTGGCTTGTCAAGAATGTTCCGACCTCTGCCTGCTACGTCATGTTCCATGACGCTTCCAACCAGGTTCCCGATCAGGGCGAGCCCGGCTACTCCGTAGCGGGTGAGGCTTGGATCAAGGACGGCGTTACCACCTTCAACTGCACCATCATCACCTCTCATGTTGACCTCGCTACCGGTCAGAGACTGGCTCCCGACGTTACCAGAGAGTACACCAACGTCGGCTCCAACCAGACCTATACCACCGCTCCCGATACCACTCTCAACCGTACCTACACCGCTCCCGCACTGGCTTCCGGCTTCTATCAGCCCGGCGTGCTGAACGTTGTATACCTCTACGGTGAAGAGAGCGGCGGCGAGGGCAAGCTCATGATGGGCGACCTCGATATGGATAAGGAAGTTACCATCTTTGACGTAACCGTTCTCCAGAGATCTCTCGTCAACATCGTCTCTCTGACCAATGATCAGAAGACCGTTGCCGATGTAGACGCCAGCAAGGATATTGATTCCGTTGACGCTCTCTACATCCAGCGCTACCTTGCCAATATGCGTGTTGCCGGTTCCTTAGTCGGCAAGTACGAGGGCGAGGCTCCCTCCGGCAAGTACACCTATGCTGAGTTCATGAACAACTACAACGCTCTTAATACGCTGTTTGCGAAGTACAATGCTTCTCAGTACGGCTCCAATGCCGCTTATCAGGCTGCATCCAATGCGCTGAACACCTACAGAGCTGCTACCTATGATCCCAAGACCGATCCCAACACCGTAGACGCAGGTTACGAGGCTTGCGCAGCTGCTTATGCTGCTCTGGCTGCTGTCCCGATTACCGAGCAGCCCACTCAGGGCGGTAACATTGACGACGGTGATATCGTAACCCTGTACTTCTCCAACAACAAGGGCTGGAGCGGCGTCAATGTCTATATGTGGAATTCCGCCGGCGGCGAGTCCACTGCTTGGCCCGGCGAGGCTGCCGAGAAGGTCGGCACCAACGATTACGGTGAGGATATCTACGCGATCACCATCGACACCAACGTTTATGACTCCGTAATCTTCAACGGCTCCGGCGGTCAGACTGCTAACGTTGACGTAGCTAATGCGGCGTCTATGGGCTGCGGTATCTACTGCCTCGAGACCCAGAACGATCAGGGCCATTATGAGGTGGGCTACTATGAGTACAGCGGTCCCACCGGCGGTGGCGGCGGTGGCGACTCCAATGTGTCCTTCCTGCTGACCGATAACTTTGGCTGGGGTTCCGCTTATGTCTACGCTTGGGATGCTGATGGCAACGAGCTTAACGGCGCATGGCCGGGCTCCGCTCAGGCTGAGACCGTTATCAACGACTACGGCGAGACTCAGTTCAGGTGCTATGTTCCCGATGGCGCTATCGGCGTTATTCTGAGCAACGGTAACGGCGCTCAGACCGAGGACATCACCGACTTCAGCCATGCAGGTTACTGGATGGACGGCGCTCAGAACGATTTGGGTCACTATATCGTAACCGCTTGGGACTAAGTCAGTCACCACATTGCTTGAGTAAATACTAACCTGAAAGGGGCAGACTTCGGTCTGCCCCTCAGTCTGTAGAAAAACCTAAAAAGCCTTCCTTTGGGAAAGGAAGGTGCCTCCGCAAGGAGGCGGATGAATTGTATTGATTGTTTGAGCGAAGCGAGTCACATTCATTCACGTTGGTGTTCAGAACCGAGGTAATATGAGGGTTTCTCCCTTCGGTCGATCAATTCATGCAATTCCTCAGTCTCGTCGTCGCTCGCCGTATTCGGCAGGCATATCCGGTAGGTATGCCTTGACCTCGTATGGCGGCTCCTCCTCTCCCCGCAACTCGGGGAGTCGCGGGGACCCCAATGGGGGACAGCTCCCTTTACCAAAGGGAGCCTTGGAAATCGACTACTCATATATTTTATGATACTTTTTCGACAAGCTGAGGGGCAGACCTCGGTCTGCCCCTTGATTTTTGAATTTGCACCTTGTTTCAATATTGACATCACGCGCGTTTCGTGTTTAAATGGTAAGTAAAGAATTAATTGCATCTTTACCAACAGGAGGTAACTTATGGGACTGAGATTTCGCAAGACCATTTCACTCTTTCCGGGTGTAAGACTGAACCTGAGCAAGAGCGGCGTAGGCGTCAGCGCGGGCGTACCCGGGCTGAGAGGCTCGATCAATTCGAGCGGTCGCGTTACCGGCACGGTCGGTATCCCCGGCACCGGCGTTTCTTACGTTAAGACCAAGAAGATATTCGGTAATAAAAAGACCGATAAGAAGGCGGATGCCAAGTCGAAGTCCTCTACCGCCAAGAAGTCCTCTAAGTCTGTTGAGGAGACTGAGAGCAAATCCGCAAAGACTGCCGCAAAGTCTTCGAAAACCGCAAAGAACAGCTCTGTACAGGTTGACGCCAATACGCTGAAGTCTATCCACGGCGTCTCGGATGCTGCGCTGGACTGGAAGGCGATCGCCGCTTCTCCCGTCGCACCCGACGAAAGCTACGATCAGCGCGCATGGTCATACTACTACTCACTCGCTGCGGATGTCCTCAAGGGCGATATCGACACCTACCTCAAGCTGATCTATGAGGTCAACCCGCTGGATGATCTGTTGGACTACGGAGAGAATTTTGAGTTCGGAACCGACAGCGGCGACCGTATCGAGGTCGAGTTTGTCATTAACGAAGCCGCCCTGACCTCAGCGAGCGAGTCACTGAGCCGCCGTGATTACCTGCTGCTGTTACAGGATTTTATCTGTTCCGTTTCCCTGCGCGTCGCAGGCGATATGTTCGCGCTTCTTCCCGTCGACCATGTCCTCGTCCATACGGTTCTCGAGGGTGATACCGTGTTCTCAGTCGATTTTGACCGCACGAATTATTCGAAGCTCAATTTCTCCTTTATCGATCCGTCTAATACCGCCACCAAGTTCAGAAACAATATGAGCTTTGATGAGAAGAAGGGCTTTTCACCCGTTAACCCGCTGTAAACATCGTTCATACACAGCTAAACAGCCCCGAGCGTCTGCTCGGGGCTGTTATTGTATGCGTAACTATATTATTCTTTCCCGGAATTATCTTCGCCGCTTTCGGCACTTTTTGCGGGCAGGAGTCCCGCACTTTCCTCGGTGATATCGTCGGCGAGGATATATGACGTTTTGCGGATAACGCGGTTGTTCTTGCGCATGAACATGTTGTTCATCATCGTATAGTAAGCGCCCGGAGTACGCAGACTCGAGAAGGAGATCGCGTCGATGCCCGAGTCGGAGAGCAGCCAGTCGGCGACGTGTACGCAGTTGGTGTTTATGCCGAAGTAATGGCGGAAGGGTCCTCGCTTTACGACATAGACCTTGCCGCCGAGGTCACGAACGATATTGCTTGCGGGATCGTCGTATACGCTTCCGTCGCGTCTCTCGAGATTAGCTCTCTCGTAATTGCTGACGAACGGCTTACACCACGCCATCATCTCGTCAATCTTATCTTTGACGGCGCTGAGCTGTTTGGGGCTTAGCTCTACGCCGAAGCCGATGACATACTTCTTCTGATAATTCAGACAATATTTGAGGTAAGGGATCTTCGGTACGATGACAAAGCAGCCCTGTGCGACAAATCCGCCCATCTTCACGGTCGATGAATCGTATGTACCGTAGGTGTATACGGTGTCGCCGATGGCGATGTCGACATGACCGAATTTATTGGCGCCCTGTGTTGTCAGATGGATCAGGACCTCCATGTTCGGGGTAGTGAGTTTGGTGTTTTTCTTCTCTTCGATCAGCACGCCGCTGGTCACCTTACCGGCTTTGATCTGGTTGTTGATATCGGTGATCATGGAGGAGGGCTTGACAGCATTGATGATGTTCGGCAGCGCACGGTGCGTTCTGCGCCTGAGGCGGTTCTCGCTCATATCCAGGTGGAACAGCGTCGCGAAAACATCGCCGAACATGGTGAAGGAGTAGACGACCATATAGATGCCCGTTACATTCGACAGGAAACTGAAGTTGTCGATCGGCCGAACCACCAGTGCGATGCCGAAGAACAGACACATCGCTGAGGAGAGGCCGTTGCGGAAGGCGCCGCGGTATTTATTGGCAATACAGTTGATACAGATCAGAAGGCGCGCGATGCCGAGTATCAGCGATACGATACCGACGATCACGCTCGGTACCAGCGCGACGAAGTTATTGCTGAAATCCAACAGGAACAGCGCTGCCGCTACGCCCCAGCATATAACGAGCGATATGATGCCTTCAAGGTGCTTTTTAATCTTGAAGCACTGTACCATGCGCACGATTCCGTAGACTAACAGAAGACCGACCGCGCCGAGGATCAACACCGCCTCGACCAGGATATCATCCATCAGGATGAACAGGATACCGAGGATGAAGATGCCGATTGCACCCAGTAGGGTAAACCACGGGATTTTTGTACTGACTTTTTTTACTTCCATAAGCGGACCGCCTTTCGATCCCGCTGACAACTGATTAACGCGGGAATACTCTTTATAAATAATACCATAGCGACATTTGCTTTGCAAGAATATTCCTACTTTACAGTAAAAAAACCTAAAAAGTGGGTGACATTTCGCAGATCATGGTGTATAATATACCTCGTGAAATCCCCAAAGCGACTATATTATTGTTTGGGAGGCTGAACAGATGAAAGCGATCGACGGTATTCTGACGCTGTTTCTGGAGGGACGTATCGATTCCTCCAACGCGAACGATATCGAAATGGGTATCAAGGCTGCGATGGAGGATGAAGTGTTCACCAAGCTGGTGCTGGACGCGGAGGAACTCGCGTATATCAGCAGCGCCGGATTGCGTATTATCCTCAAACTGCGCAAGAGCTGTCCCGATATGCGTATGATCAACGTCAGTGCCGAGGTGTATGATATCCTTGAGATGACAGGCTTTACTGAGATCATCCCTGTCGAGAAGGCTTATCGCGTTTTTGATGTGAGCAACTGCGAGGTTGTAGGCGAAGGCGCGAACGGTAAGGTCTACCGCGTTGATAAGGATACCATTGTGAAGGTGTATAAGAACGCTGATTCTCTGGATGATATCAAGCGTGAGCGTGAGCTTTCGCGCACTGCCTTTGTATTGGGTATTCCCACGGCAATCCCGTACGATGTTGTTAAGGTAGGGGACACCTTCGGCTCCGTTTTCGAGCTTCTTGACGCGAAGAGCTTTGCGGAGCTTCTGCGCGAGGATGAGGGCTATCTCGAGTGGATCGCCGCCCAGACGGTTGATGTGATGAAGACGCTTCACAGTACCAAGGCGCCCGCAAGTCTGCCCCTGCAGAGCGATATGGCGCAGCAGTGGCTGCGTGAAGCTGAGGGCTGCTTTGATGAGGGTCATGAGGCGAAGCTGCGTTATCTGATCGAGAGTATTCCCGAGACGGGCACCATGCTGCACGGCGATCTGCATATCAAGAATATCATGCGTCAGAACGACGAGACCCTCCTGATCGATATGGATACCCTCTGCGAGGGACATCCGATCTATGAACTTGCATTTATCTATAACGCCTACAAGGGCTTCGGTATCGCCGACAGCGGCGTTGTGACCCGCTTCCTGGGGCTTCCCGCCGAGCGCGCCTACAGATTGCTGAGACGTATCATGGCGCTGTACCTCGATACGGAGGACAACGCAGTTATCGATCTTGTTGAGCGTAAGGCTTCGGTCATCGGACTGCTCCGCGTTCTGCGTCGTACGCTCAGAGTCGCTAAAGGCACTCCCGAGGGTGAGAAGCTGATCGCCGCGTGTAAGAATCGTATCGATCTCGCTGTTGAGGATCTGGATACCCTGACTTTTTAAGTCCGTTGTAACTATTTTTTAATTGTGTTTTATAAATCTGCATGTTATAATAATACTGTAAGTAACGGCTGATGTGTTTCAGCTGAAAATCATATTCCTGAAAGGAGTTTTTTACACATGAAATACCCTAATGCTGCAAAAGGTGTGAAGCGTATCTTCACCGCTGAGATCCTTGGCTTGATCTCCTCGATACTGCTGGTCGTTGGCTTTATCTTGATGATCCCGGCCGTCCTCGTTGCTAAGAACGGCGCTGAAGGTATGGAAGGTGCCGCGATCGGCGCCACTGTGGCGATGGGCGTGTTCGTTCTCATTGCGGGCGTGCTCTCCATTATCGCGTTCATCATGAACATCGTCGGTATTAACAATGCCTCCAAGGATGAGGAGAACTTCAAGAGCGCTCTGCTCTTTTTGGTTCTCGGTCTGGTTGCCAAGGCTGCTTCGATCACTATCGGACGTTTTGTCAAGGATGCCACTGTTGCGACCGGTATGCTGGACACTGCAGCAAACCTGCTGAACATCTTCGTCACCATCTTCGTGATCAGCGGTATCGTTAAGCTGGCTGACCGTCTGAACCGCGGTGACATCAGCGCCAAGGGCACCAATGTACTGAAGATCTTAATCGCTGTCAACGTTCTTTCCCTGATTGCAAGCTTTATCGCTTCCGTCATGGGCGGTCCTGTAGCAAGCGGTGTAACACTCGCTCTCGCTATCGTTTCCGCTGTTCTGAGTGTGGTACAGTACATCATGTACCTCTCTCTGCTCAGTAAGGCAAAGAAGATGCTTGCTGAATCTTGATTTAGCTGAATTAAGTTGAAACAGCCGCGTCACAGCGGCTGTTTTTGCTATTCCGATATATAACTGGAGGCTATGAATGAACCATACCGAACGCAGATTATACCTGATCCGTGAATTACAGAAGGAGGATCGCTGTTTCGACCGCTATGTGCCTGAGCAGATGTCTCCTCTTGAACAGAAACAGCTGTTGCGTGCATTGATGAATGTTCGGATGCCCTCGCCGATAAGCAACGAGTATCTGCGCGTTCAGGATGAATATCTGAGCGTAGAGATCGCCGGAAAGAGTATCGTCAGTATCAATGATCTGGAGCCCGTAGAAGATGACCTCTACCTCTGGCAGGGCGATATCACCACTCTCTCGTGCGACGCGATCGTCAACGCCGCTAATTCACAGATGCTCGGCTGTTTTCAACCACTGCATAACTGCATCGACAACTGCATCCACAGCGCGGCGGGGCTGCAGCTGAGGAACAAGTGTTATGAAATCATGAGCGAGCAGGGGCACGAGGAGCCGACAGGTCAGGCGAAGATCACGCCCGGCTATAACCTTCCGTGCAAATATGTGTTGCACACGGTCGGGCCGATCGTCAGCGGTAGATTGAACGAACGGCACTGTGAACTGTTGAAAAGTTGTTACCTCTCCTGCTTGAAGCTCGCAGAAGAAAACGGCTGTAAAAGCATAGCGTTGTGCTGTATCTCCACAGGCGTGTTCGGATTCCCGCAGCGCAAGGCGGCTGAGATCGCCGTATCAACTGTCAAAGAGTACAAAAAAACAACAAGCAGCGATATCAAGGTCATCTTTAATGTATTCAAGGATGACGATCTCGAAATATACCAACATTTGCTTAGAGGATGAAACAATGAATACCGCCATGAATATTGACAAAAAAACGATAGACATCTTCAAAGCAGAGAGTCCCGATGCTCCGCTGGTGATCCTCAATGCATATACGAGGAGCGGGGGAGAGGTCATTCAAAAATGCAGAATGCTCGGATGCCTCGACTTCACCCTTGCTGAGATCACGAATCTTGACTGGAATAACACGTTATCTCCGTGGAAAGCCGATCCGATCAATCAAGGTGACGCTCCGTTCGGCGGTCAGGCGGATGAATATCTCGATTCGTTGTTGAACAGGATCATTCCTGCCGTGAAGAACGAGCTGAACGGCGAGCCTCGATATGTGATTCTTGTCGGCTATTCATTGGCGGGACTTTTCGCGCTCTATGCCGCTGCGGAGTGCGACGCTTTCCGTGCGGTCGCCTCCTGCTCCGGTTCGATGTGGTATCCCGGTTTCAAGGAATACATTATGTCCCGTAATCCGTCAAAGCTTCCGCGGGCTGCCTATTTTTCCCTCGGTGATCGTGAAGCGCGCACCGGCAATGAAATCCTGCGTACTGTGGAGGAATACACGCGCGAGATATCGGAGTTCTTAGCCGAGAACGGCGTCAGAACCATATTCGAGCTGAATAAGGGCAACCATTTTCAGCAGCCTGCCCTGCGTACAGCGAAGGGGATCCATTGGATTTTAGATCATTCGGAATAATGATACAAACAGTTATATAAAGGAGGTGAGTTCATGCATGATATCTGGAACCCGTGGCACGGATGCAAAAAGTGCAGTGAAGGCTGCATGAACTGCTATATGTTCTTTCTCGATGAACAGCGCGGCAAGAACGGCGCTGATATCTATCGCACCAAGTCCGGCTTTCGTTATCCGCTCTCGAAGGATAAGCTCGGTCGATACAAGATCCAAAGCGGAGAACAGCTCCGCGTCTGCATGACCTCCGACTTCTTTCTGGAGGAAGCGGACGCCTGGCGAGATGAAGCATGGGGCATCATCCGTCAGCGACCCGACGTTGCGTTCTTCCTGCTTACGAAGCGCCCCGAGCGTGTCCGCGACTGTCTGCCTTACGATTGGGGAGAGGGATGGGAGAATGTATTCTTCAATGTCAGCTGTGAGAACCAAAAGCGTGCCGACGAACGTATCCCGCTTTTACTGGAGCTTCCCTTCAAGCACAAGGGCATCATGTGCGCACCTTTCATCGGCGAGATCACGATCGAAAAGTATCTTTCAATGGGTCAGATCGAGCAGGTGCTCTGCGACGGCGAGAATTACGCCGGAGCCCGCCCCTGCCACTATGAGTGGGTGAAGCGCCTGCGCGACGAATGTGCGCGTTATGATGTGACCTTCGTTTTCTGCGGTACGGGTCGCCGCTTTGTCAAGGACGGCAGAATGTACCGTATCGAGAGCAGTGAGCTGCAGTCTCAGCAGGCGTACAAATCCGGCTTGAGCTATCAAGGGAAGCCTATTGACTTCAAGTTGAGTAACCTCCTCGGTATACCGATATCCGACGAGAGGCGTTATCAGCCGTATTTCGGGGAGAAGTGTCAAACCTGCGGCATGAAGCCCATCTGCAACGGCTGTACCCGCTGCGGTAAATGCGAGCCGTGACAACCCGCATCTAACGACGACACTATCGGTAAAATGGTAAAAACATATGGGTGAACAAAAATTCAGTGTTTGTTTTCATCATCGATCTAATTATTCATCGGTCTAACTGAACTTCGTATACCGTGGTATATTCTTGATGTTAGAAAAGACAAACGGCTTCAGAACGAATTCTGAAGCCGTTTTTTGGTACAATTATTCTTAAACGGACTTATCATACAATTATTCTTAAACGGACTTAACATAAAACAAAAAGTAGCAGTAACAAAATCCGTTACTGCTACTCGAACTGGCAGGGGCAGAAGGACTTGAACCCTCGGCACGCGGTTTTGGAGACCGCTGCTCTACCAACTGAGCTATACCCCTAAATATTGAGTTGAACGAGTGGGTGTCGCATAAACGTGCGGCACTTTCTTTCGTGCGAGGATAAGTATACCATCGAACGTGTGAAAAGTCAAGACATTTTTGCAAAGTGTGTCGCTTTTGCCGAACGATTCTACATACTTGCGCAGGACGTGTGTCGGATATGGCGAAATACACGTCCGATACATCATTTTTGCACGCAAGTCCTCTGTTTCAAACGCATTTCGACATTTTCTCTTCGTGCGGCTAATCTGCGGCTGAAGTGATATTCACGGAACGTGTTTTAATGACAGATAATCATCATGCTTCAATGGTTAAGACTATTCAGAATACTGTAAATAGTTTTTATTACCGAAATAGCTTTCAAGTAGTAAGAGGTAATAGGAAAAATTTTCAAAAATGACGCGATTATCGCTCTGAAAGGTTCAAAAAACTGTTTGGGTAGTGGTAATTGAAAAACCAATATGTTACAATCAAACAGGTTTATTTTACATCATGACCGATCCCGTACAGGGAGAGGAAATACGGCGATCTTATTTGATAAGATCGCACCAAGGGGTGAAACGATGGGAGTCAAAAAAGTCAGTCATTTGGACGAGCATGAGCTGCTGGACAACGACCGCGAAAAGCGCGTCGAGCTGCTGCTCGAGGACGGTGAGGGACGGATCATTTCCTACCATCCGTTTAAGAGCATGCAGATCATCTTTTATGATATTTATTCACCGGAGCTGCCTGATCTGTGGAAGCTCGGCTTTCGCCGCGGAGACGGCGGGCGTTACCTGCGCACGCTGATCTGCAAGCACGGCAGCTGCGAATTTACGGTAAACGGCAAAAAGAATATCCTCCCTGCGGGGCAGATGATGATGGACTACAGCGTCGGCGACGACCGCAGCTTTGATTTCACGACTGCCCGCTTCACAGGCGTCGAGATCACGATGCAGGTGGACACGCTGGTGGAGGAAAGCCCCATGTTCCGCATGCTGCGCGTGGTGATCGAGTCGATGGGACTGCCGGAGGAGGATATCTTCGACGCGGACGGTTACTTGTTTGCTTATTCCAAGTCGACCGATCAGATTCTCGATAAGCTGCTTGAAGCGGGCTTCGAGAACAAGGCGGGCATCGTCATCCTCGCCGCGACCGTCGAGATCGGTCATAACCTCGGGTCTGACTTGAAAAGCAAACAGGACGGTCAGCTCAGCAAAAAGCAGAAGCAGATCGCCGCGGACATCTACCGCTGTCTGACCGATGACTTCGGCACGAAGTACACGGCGGCGCAGTTCGGCGAGAAGTACGGGTTGAGTGATACCACCGTTAAGAAGTATTTCAATCAGGTGTATGGCTACGGCTTCAAGGAGTATCAGATCAAGGTGCGCATGGAGTGGGCAGCGGACAGGCTGGTGGAGACCAACATGAAGGTCGGCGATATATCCGACCGCGTCGGCTACGCGATGCAGACGAAGTTCACTAAACTTTTTAAGCAATACTACGGCATGACCCCGCTGGAGTACCGCCGCAGGCACAGACAGAATAAGATCGCCGAAACGAACAACGGTGATCGGATATAGATCGAACAACAAAAGGAGGAACATTATGCACAACCCATTCCGTATGCTGAAGCGCGGCAGCTTTTCCGTCATATCGCTGGTACTGGTTCTGACGATCCTGATGTCGACCACCGCTTTCGCTGTCAGCACCTTTGACCTTTCGCCCACCGCGGCGGATAACGATATCGCCGCGACAGGAGAGGATACCCCCGCTCGCAAGCGGTTCATAGGTAAGATTACAAACCTCAATGAGGAGTCCTCAGGTAGCTTTAATTACGGCTTCCGAAGCATTGTTGCCGGCGGCACGGGACGTGACGCTTCGTCCGTCAGCGCACTTTCGAGCTCTTTGACGGGCTCCTTTTCAGCTGAGCTGACGCACAGCGCGGGCGGTACCGTGACGGGCTATATGGATAACTCTGTGGATTTCCGTCTCATGCTGCGGCGCAATCATGCCGGAGTTAATGAGACGATCAAGAGAGATTCCATCCATATCTATCAGCTGCTTGACGGCGACGTCAAGGGTGAGGAGATCACAAGCTATTTTACGGTCAGCTATACGGACGCTATCGCCAGCTCAGTAATCGGGGCAGTAGACGACACTACCGACGGCTACGGTTATATCGACGGGCTGAATACCTACACCGGCGATATTTATATCGAAGCGCAGTCATACGTGCGCGATTCCTATACCGATATCGTCTTTGTGAACGCTGAGGATTCAACCAACAGCGGCAGCATTACCATTACGACGAATGAATACGGCTGCATTGCTCCGGGAACGGGTACACGCTATTACTACCAAAGCCAGAACTACAGCGGCTCGACCGAGAACATCCGCATTGCGTCCGGCGCAAACTATACCGCGACCTACAACGGCTCGGACAAAAATCTGCGCATGGCGCAGCTGATCTATAAGGCGCAGGACGGCAGCAGTGTGATCCGGACCTATACTGCCGAGAACAACAGCCTTACTTTCACCCTACCCGAATATCTTCCGCGTGAGACCAGCAGCCGCGCTAAGGTGTATTTCTACTTTTCCGATACGACCTATACACCTGCCGAGCCCTCGGACGGCACTGATTACACCGTTACCGTCAAAGCACATTATCCCGACGGCTTTGACAACGCGAATTATCAGACGATCGAGTATTACGCAGATACGTCGAGTGATACCCCGACTCAATCGTCAAAGATCGCGGACGGCGGTTCATACACCTTTACGATCCCGACCGCAGATTATACCCCGACTTTCAACGTCAAGGATTCGCGCGATACCTCGGCGAACGTCGTCAGCGTGACGGCTGTCAAGGTCACGGCGGGCGGAGCAGATCTGACGCAGGAGTTCTTCGGTGGTCAGAAGTATTATCAGTACTTCCTCGAGAGCACCAAGACCGGCGTGTTCGGCTTCTTTGAGCTGCAGAATGTTACCGGCGATATCACCATCGACGTGACCTACGGCGCGCCGTTCACCGGCACGCTGGCGGACTACGGCAGTAAAACCATGCACGTCGCGAACTTTGTTGTCAAGGGTGACGCGAGTCACGAGTCCACGGTGGGTAACAGCTATACGGATGATCCCTCCGCCCACGGATATATCAACCGTTATCTGCTCTATGACGGCACAGGAACCTACAGCGACTCTTTCCCCGACGGCAATTACATCGGCAGACGCTCTTATTCCGGCTACGACAGCTTCCTCGACGGATGCCAGCACGCGATGTATTATCCCGCGAACAACTATGATTTTTATATCACACCGTTCTCATACATCAGCGACGTCAAGGTGTATAACGAAAACGGCACCGAACTGGATATCAGCAGCTTTTGTACGAATAATCCGGTAGGTCAGCCGAGAGGCGGCAGTTATAACAGCGTTAAGCTGGATACGGATCATACGGATTTCATCAACGCAAGAGGAACGGTCGTCATCACCTACAAGAAGCTGGATTATAACCACATCAAGGGCAGCGTCAGCTTTCTGAACGATAAAGCGGATGTTGACAGCGCGGCTGCAACCTGTCTGACGGCAAAGAACAGCAGCAACAATTCTTATTCCGCCTTCCTGAACAGCGCGAAAACCGGAATGACTTACGTTATCTCACAGGCGTATACCGCGAACAGCTTCGAGGGCTATTACGCTGACTTTGACGGAGCCGACTATGACAGGATTGATATTCAATATGCCGGCAGCAACCAAAACGATAGGGTGCTTTTTAAAGAAATCAAGATCTATGCGTTGGATGAAAACGGTGAAAAGACCGATACCGACGTCACTGCTCGGTTCAATATCACTTATTCCAATATCACCAATAACAGCAATAACATTGCGACGGTCACCGGACTGAAAGATTATCACGGCGGTATCTACATCGACGTGAAGGCGTATTACTCTCATACTAAGACGCAGATCAATGTAATCACCGATTCTGATAATCCCCGTACAGGCACGGTGAAATTGGAGGGTACCGGTACTCCTAAGGGATTTTTCAGACAAAGCAACAGTTTTAGCGCTAATTCGATCACTTTAAACAGCAGTACCGACAGCACGTCGGATTATTATATCAGCTCCAACGGCTCCTATCAAATCACCTACAGCGGAAACGATAAGCTCAGCGACGGCACGATCGTCCGCAAGCTCCGTCTCGCGGTGCTGACCTATCAGGACGAGAACGGCGATTACGTCAAGGTGCCGTTCCAAGCCGTGGACGGCGTGATCAACATGACGATGGGCGAGTACTATCGCTACAACAATGCCGCCACCACCTCGCTCGATATCTACTTCAACGATACCGACACCGACCCGACCGCGGGACAGTATGATTATCGTCCGTTCAAGTGGAATATCGACACGACCGTCGCCGGCGCGGACACAAACGAGAACGCAAAGCCCCTGACGACCATCACCGGCAGGCTCGCGAGCCCCGTGTCCAGTACCTATACTGTCACCAACACGAACTTTGACGGCGTGGTGAAGTATCAGAATGAGGGCGACGAGAAGGTCACCGTCACGCTCGGCGGCGATAACTCGCCTGTTTCGGCGTTCTATAATACCAACCTCGTTTACAACCTGACGAACCCTTCCGATAATTCTGTTTACGCCAAGTTCAGAGTGTATCATGACGATATCATCCCTGTTGACTGCGATCAGACAACGCTGGATCAGTATGTGTCCAATAAGACCGTCTCTACGGTTGAAAATACCTACGGCGTGTGCGAGGGGCTGACCTTTGACCTGACTGTGCCCCAAAGCGGCATGCAGGTCACCTTCACCCCGATGTACACCTACATCCCGGTCGAGATCGTCCAGCAGATTCTGGACGACGACGGGAATGTGATCGGGCAGGCAACGGACGCTTTCACGAGCGAGATCACACAGTATAAATATTCTACTTCCTACGAAACCGACTACTCTGCCAATAAGTATTTTTACGTCAATGATACGACGGATTATTACTCTCAGCTGACAGCGAGCGACGGCTTTGTCAATGCGTACAACGCCGCGGGCGCGAGCACCAAGTCGTGGATGGCGAAGGGCTATTATTACTACGGCTTGAACGTAAAACCGCGCGGCGCGGACGGCTATTATTATGACAGCTTGTACTATGAGGTCAAAAGCCGTACCAACGAGACGATCAGAACAAAAGAAACAATGACCAATCAGACGTTTGTCTCCGGCTTCGGTCACCACGATAATATGCGCGGCAATAATATCTCTGAGACCGGCACCACATGGATGGAATACGGCAGCACCGATTCGTGGAACTCCAACTATATCGCCGCCGACAAAATCGTCATCTATGTCAACTACAAGAAGGACGCGGAGGATTTTGTCAATTTCAAGTGGATGCGCGACCGCAGCTCCTACGGCGCGGGCGATTACTGGCCGACGACTCAGCTGACCGCGAAATTCCAAGAGGATAATCAGTCCAGCGATACCTTCAAGACAAAGAACGTCACCAGGACCTATATCAGCAATGCTCCCGATACCATCGACGTTCAGATCAAGAATGATAAAAAGTCTGACAGCAGCGCGACAAATCCCGTCACGGTGAATATCGGCAGCAACTCGCTCTACTACGTCAACCTCGTCTTTACGCTGAAAAGCTATGACGGGAGCATCGAGTACGGTAAATTCCGCCTCTTCAAGGATCAGCTGATCACGATCAGCGGCAATCCCGCGAATTACATCTCCGTCAGCCCGACCTATACGCATTCCGGATCGGTCAATGAGACGATCAGCTTCACCCTCAATATACCGAACGCGGGTATGGCGGTGGATTACGCGGTCATGGAGAGCTACATCCCCCTGACCGTCACCCAGAGCGCGGTCGACGAAAGCGATAATGCTCTGCCGTTATCGGATTCGATGACCGTACAGGTGTATGATTATCTCTGTCCTGTATGGTATGACAACAATACCACCGGCGGCGACGGTTTCCCGCAGTCGACCGTCGATAACCGCAACGATATGATCGCGAACAAGTGCTTTACCGCAAACGATATGAGCGGCGACTACTACAGCGTCGTGACCGACAGCAGCGCGCAGGGCTGTGTGGATCATAACGGCTACACGGTGAGCGGCGCGTCGGATTCGCGCTGGATGCTCATGCCGGTCAACGTCGATACAAATATCAAGGTCAAGCCCAATGTCCCCGCGGGCTACATGCTGAAGAGCGTGGAGCTGATCGCAAGGGACAAGGACGGAAATACGCTTAACGCGTCGACCGTCGGCGCGAGCCTGACCAAGAACGACGCCGGCTATTATTTGGCAAAAAGCTCTCGGGTTTACTATAACCAGGGCGCTGCGTGGGAGATCAACGTCACCTACGTCAAGCTCAGCGATATCTACGCACCCTTCAAGTGGACGATCGACCCGACCTATAAAAACGGCGACTGGGATCCTTACCAGAGTCTTAACGGCACGTTCCTGTATGACGACGGCTATTCCGCCAACCCCAATCAGACGATAGTGAATCTGGAAAAGAATGACTTCGACGGTATTCTGAAAGGCGTGAACGATACCTACTCTGCGACCGTGACCGTCGGCGGTCTCAGCGGCAATAGTATCAAAAACACCTTCTATAACCAGAATCTGGTCTACACCCTGACCTCGTATGACGGAACGGAGAATTACGCCAAGTTCCGCATTTTCAAGGGTCAGATCATCCCCGTGGACTGCACACAGGATACGCTGAACACCTATGTTTCCGCTTTCACCCAGAACAATACGGATTCTTACGGCGCATTCCAGACGGCGAGCTTTACGCTGACGCTCCCTGCCGTGGATAAGAACAAGGGCATAGCGGTGACGTTCAGCGCCCTGCCGGTCTATGTCCCCATCAAGATCAACCAGTATGTGCTGGACAAAAACGGTACCACAACGTCAGTATCGGATAATGAGTTCACCGCCCATGTTGTGCCGCGCTACAATACAAGCGCCGATGAACGCTCGACCCAGCGCACCTATACGCTCGACAGTACAAGCGACTATTACAGCATCATCAACAGGTCGATCAGCGATAACGTATATACCCACACCTACGATGTGACCTCCGCCTCCGACAGCCGCCTGATGTACATTTACAAGGGCTATTCCTCTCAGAACGGAGTGAACGTTACCTTGACGCCAAAGAGCGGGTATATGTTTGACCATATCAGCTATACGGCAAAGAGCTCCGCAGATAACTCAATACCGCTGACTGACAACGGTCTGTTCAAGCTGGGTGAGGGATATTCCTACGACAATTATTTTGAGGTTTATACCTCCGACTGGCGTGACCTCGCCAAGGCGGCAGACTGGGAGATCAACATCTACTACGCTCCCGAGACCGTCCTGACCGTGCACCAGCTCAGTCCGCTGACTGCGCAGGGCAATTTCGGCAACGTATATATTGATGACGCCGACAGTCAGACAGGCAAGTACCTCGCTCCGGCTTACCACGGCTCAAACTACGCCTATAAGGATAACGTCACCATCACGACAGGCGCCTCCGGCGCGCCTGTCACTCTCGACAGCGGCGATTATAAGGAGACGACCGATACCGTCCGCGTGAAGCTCGGCGCAAAGCCGAGGGTCAAGATCACGCCCATCGGCTCCAGAAAGATCGAGAGCGTGCATTTCTACAGCGACGCGGAGCGTGAGCATGAGATCGCCTATACCCTCAACAGCGAAACGAGCACCTACACGCTGTCCGATTATTCGGTGAAATACGGCGATCAGATCTATCTTGATATCGTCTATGCCGCCCAGCAGCACCTCGACGTTAAGGTCTATATGATGAATCCTGGTACCGGCAGCACTTCTACGCTGAATACCGACTCTAACATCACGGTCACCGTTACCGGCGTACCGCAGGACGATCCGTACGCTTTCATGCTGAACAGCGAGGGTGTGAACAGCTTTTCAACCCACAGCGAGCAGAGCGTCGAGGTCAGCCCCAAGACAGCGCTCACGATCACGACGGAGATACCGTCAAATAACGCAGTTTACTCTGAATATATTGTCGCGGACGTCAAGCTCCGCGAGGGTACGCCGCTCTCCGACGCTTCCTCCAAGGTCTCTCCCGAAACGAAAACCATCCACGATGCCGGCGGTAATGATTTCGTGGGACGCAACTACGCGAATTGTACCATTGCTAACCTGACCACCGGACGCGACGGCGAGATCAGCGTCTACATCGCCAAGATGAAGAAGGTCAATGTGTCGGTCTACACCGCCGACACCAGCGGTCATTACGGCGACCAAAACGGTGAGCCGAACGGCGTTCCGAGCGAGACGGGCAGCTATGTCAGTGTCCATTCCGCGAATCCCGTCAACAACTTTGCCTTCGTAACGATGGCGAGCGAGGGCAACTACACCACCAACGAGTTCACGATCACATCCGACCCAGCCAAGCGTACCGTATCCGCGATCCAGGGGACAACGGTTTCTGTTTATGCTCAGCTTCCCGACTCGGGAAATTATGTGGTCAGCCGCGTGCTGTCCTCGGGCGGCTTCACGAGTGCGACGGTCAGCAGAGTATCCTACGTGACCGACCCGAGCGATAATACTAAGCGCTTCATGCGTGTGGATATCAACACCAACGCGAAGATCGACTCCACCTTTGCGAGCGATTACGACATCAAGATCTATATCACTCCGGCGCAGTCCATCAAGATCACCTCCGACTATAAGGAGACCGACGGCTCTATCCTGAGTCAGAACTACGGCACTGTGCGTGTGGACGGTAATCCGGCGCAGACGGGCGATATCCCGTTCACCGTCATCAGCCCGAACATCGAGAACAGCTCTACCTATTACACGACGAGCAACGGTCACTCCGCTATTTACTCGGAGGCGAAGTGCGTCGCCGGTACCACCGGCTTGACCTTCACGATCACTCCGCAAAGCAACTACCGCGTCAGCGAGGTCGCCTTCTCCCAGCTGGATCATCAGCTCACCGACTATACGGTCGAGGACGGCGACGGCGACGTGAAGATCTATCACTTCAACCGTCCGATGAGCGTCCTGTATGATCTGGAAGTCCATGTTACCTATGAGATTAAGAACAGCGCCACCGTCTATTTCAGGATTCAGTATACCGACGACGGCACGACATGGCATCAGGGCGTCGAGCTAGGCGATATCTGGCTGAGCTCCTACAACCTCGCGATCGAGCGCAACGGCAAGGACGTCAAGCTGATCAACGACCTGACCGATCCCGTTCAGCCGACAAGCTACAAGAGCAAGACCTTTGAGAGGGAGGATACCTCTACCCACGGCGGCTTTGTTGACAGCTATTCTCATCTTACTGAATCACCCTTAACGCATGAGGACGGCTACTACAAGATCGAGGTCATCGCGGGCAGCGACTTCGGCTGCGGCATCCAAAACTATAAGGATGGCAAGATGTATGTCCCGATCGTGAACATGGCGAAAATCAGCGACGGCAGTACCACCGGCTACCGCTATTACAGTGACCAGACCTACGCGAACTGGGAGAAGCTCTATATCTCCGGCAACGAGACCTATACCTATGACGTAAAGCTCGTCCCTGCCTCTACCATTACCTTTATCGATCAGAAAAACAACCACTACGGCGATGAGCCCGAAAATGTGGATGCCGAGACCCATAACTACAGCATTACTACCCTCCACGGCGAGAACCGCGGTACTGACCCGAACGTCACTTCAAACATGGTATTCGGCAGGAGCACCAATTCATGGCGCGACTATGAGTCCGGCTCCAACACGGTCGCTTACGGCTCTGTATTCACCAACTTTACCATGGATCAGGAGCATATCCAGCCCGGCAAGGTCGTGAAGCTGCAGCTGTACGAATTCCCTAAAGGCTACGCGGTGAACGGACTGAACACGATCTTTAATCCTCAATATTGTAAGGTTACGGTCGAGTTGAACGGCGGTACCGCTTCGAGCTATGACTTCAGCGATTACACCATGCAACCCGATAAGCAGTACGTTGTCTATACCGAGGTCGATAACATCGACGTCTTCGTTTACAGCCACGGCAATCCCGGTAACGTGTATCTGGTTTACACCGACACGGCAGCCGACAAGTTCCGTATCGGCGACGCGGGCGTACAGGCGACCCCGGTCACCTCGTATGGCTATACCCGACTGGACGAGAGTTATAAGACCAAGAAGGGTCCCGCGTACTTGGTCGTCGTGACCGATCAGCCAAAGGAAAAGGTCTATCCGTATGAGACGTATTTCCGCGACTACAATCAAGCCGCCGATGAGCATACAAGGCAGGATATTCAGAGTAAATTCAGCGACAGCTACCGCGCGGTGACGAATGCGGATGGCTCGGTGCAGTATTACTGGTATTATCAGATCAATCCGAGTGATACAAGAAGTAATTCGTCCAACGACAATTACCCTGTGGATAACTCCGTATACTTCGATATTTGGTGGCGCTGGGTCTCCGATCCTACGCCTGTGACGCCCGATCCGGAGAAGCCCGCGACCGTCATCGTCTCTCAGTATGAGAGGATCGACTATAACAAGTATGAGCCCTCTCAGGAGGCGACCGCTGTACTGTATAACAGCACGCAGAACAAGGACGTTGCCACTATCACCGGCGCCGAGGGCTTTTTCACCTGTAATGTCAACGACTATATCAATTTCACTTTGACCCCGAAGGACGGCTTTGTCCCCGAAAAGTACGAGTACATCGTCGGCGGATCGACCACTTCATCCGGCACGATCGGAAACAGTTTCAACCAGCGGATATCCTCCAACGAGGTGCAGATCAAGATCTATTACTACCGCCCTGCGATCCGTATCACCACCACCAACGAGGCGTCGGCGCCAAAGGCGGAGATCACGGTCGAGAATCTTTCGAGCGTCGTGACCGACGGCTCCAATGTCACGACCCTGATCCAAAAGACCGACTACTCCAAGAGCATGATGGTCGATCATTCCTCGCGTCAGCTGATCACCGTTAAGCCGCAGACCTACGAGAGTATCGTGGATGGTTCGACGGTCATAAAGAATTATGAGGTCAAGAGCATCCTGCTCGGCAACGACCGCACCACGATGCTCCCGATCTACAGCGACGGCGAGATACTCAACAACGCCTACACCATCAGCGTGACTGACGACGGGGATACGACCCTGCTGCTGAAAGAGGATCAGGTCAGAAACGATCTCTACCTCTTTGTACAGCTGATTGGAGACGTCGAGGTCAAGACCGCCCAGCTCGTTGTGGAGCAGTATATCCAATCTGCCGATGAAAAGGACGAAAACGGCGATCCGCTGATCGTTCCCTGCGATACGGTCAAGGTGGATGTTAGCGCGACGAACAATGACAGCGAAACACCTCTGCTCCATCAGGGAACAAACGTCAGCGCCTTCACCATGAACCCCATAGGTGTAACCGATGAAAACAGGGCTTATACCGACGAGGCGACTCTCGTCAAGGGCTCACGGCTCTATGTCGTACCCGACAGCACGACCTTTCCCGAGGACTACAAGGTCGGCTCCTACACGATCACCTACGGCGAGAATCAGGAACAACTGCTCTATAATACGTCGACCTATGAGATCACCTTTGGCGCTTCCGACAGCCCCGACTCCGGCGTTATCCTCGTCAAGATCGTCTACGTTCCCGACGTGACCGATTTCACCCTCCGGTACCACTATAAGGGCAGGGCGGATACCTCCGACGAAAACGGCGGCTACTATGACGGCGAGACCGGCGCGGTGGACAAGACCTATACCACGACTGTCAGCCTGAAAGGCTCCCAGCTGGATAAAAACAATCAACCTGCCATCGGCGTCCTGATGGATAACGCGGCTGCTGTCAGCGACCTGTACAAGGACTGTAAGTGGGTATTTGACGGCGATGAAAAGCACGTTGCCTATAATAAAGACGGCGCCGAGAATACCGTCGATATCACGGCGGATCAGCCTTACCATCAGTATTCCGTAGAGTTCGTCTATTTTAACGATCAAGGCGAGCTTACCACGCAGAGGGTCGAGCAGGTTCCGCTGAACTCTCTTGTCAAGCCCGAGGGTAGCTTTGTGACCGCACCCGCGAAGCACGGAGAAAACGACTTTACCTACTGGGAGGTCACCTCCAAGGATACGGGCAATGAGATCGCCCGCTGCTACTGCGCCGCATTCAATCTCCGCGTGACCGGCGATATCGTCGTCACGGCAAAGTACGAGGCTGCGGTCAACCTCGTTTCCATCAGCGATCCCGTGTTCACCCGCGAGCAGACGACCGATGAAAGCGGCAAGACGAGCGACACGCTCTACGCCGACTTTATCCTCGCTTATATGGAGCAGAACGGTCTGCTGCTGAGCGAAAAGACGTCCGACGAGTACAAGACAGGTCTGATCATTGAGCAGAACAGGACGGCGCTCCTGAATAAAGAGGACGTCATCGGCGCGACGGTCAGCGATGAAGAGATGAACGCGGCAAAGGCACTTTACGGCGCGGACAGCGTTCTCAAAGCAGACGACGCTAAAACAATGCTGCTTTCGGGTAATGCTTCAACTACCTCAGGCGATACCCGTTATCTGTACTACGCTGTCAATAACGTGAGCTACAACAACAAGAACCGCGTCGATAAGAGTCTGTCGGTTCCCAACGTGCCGATCTATCGAAAGCTGGTCATGCGCGCTTACTACTACGTTTATAATGTCGGCACTCAGACGATGGAGCTCAGCGCACCCGTCTACTTCTGCTTCTACGATATCGGCAACTCCAAGAGCGATATATCCTCGGCAGCGACCGGCTCTGCACCCGCTACGCCCGATGAAGTACCCGCGAAGGAGGATCAATGATGAAAAAGAAATATGAAAAACCCGAAATCGATTTCGTTAAGCTCCTCCTGACTGATGTGATTCTTTATAGCAACAACGACGAGGAAGGGCGAATCAATGTAGATGAGCCTGCGACTCTGCCGCCTGTAGATGAAGATCCGTGGCTGACAGGGGGCTGAGCTGATGAAAAAGATCATATCACTGACAGCAGTGTTTGTCATCTTCCTTTCCGGTACGATCACCGCGTTTGCCGCAACGCTGTTCAGCGATGGTATCTATACCTTCGAGAAAAACAGCTTCGGCAACGCGGTCATCACCGACTGCTTCCTCACGACGGAGGATATCGACGTGCCCACCTTTGTGCTGAGCACACCTGTTGTAGGCGTCGGCGACTATGCCTTCTTCTCCAACAGCTATATCAGGCGCGTTACCATGCCAGATACGGTAATTTCTATCGGAGAATTCGCCTTTGCCGATAATCCCGATCTGCAAAGCGTGACGATTCCGCGCTGGTGCGATACGATCGCCAACAACGCCTTCTGGAACAGCCCGAACGTTACGATCTCCTGCTACACGGATTCAGCGGCTCAGACCTATGCCGAGGAGCATGAGATACCCTACATCCTGCTCGATGTTCCCGTCCCAAAAACGGATATCTCCACTGCATTAGTGACGCTTGATGAAAAAGCGTTCCGCTATGACGGAACAGAGCATTTTCCGGCTGTGACCGCGACGCTGGACGATGTGATCCTCGATCCCGAAACGGATTATACCATTGCTTACACAGATAATCAGACCGCAGGGACAGCGACCGTGACGGTGACGGGTGCAGGCGAATATGAGGGCGAAGCAACCGTGCATTTTGCGATCTGCAATGTGCTCGGCGATACCGACGGTAACGGTGAGGTCGAGATTGTCGACGCGACGCTGATCCAACGGCGTTTGATTTTCATGGCTGTTCCCGATCCCGATCGCGTTGATTTGGTCGGAGACGTTTCTGCCGACGGCTTGGATATCACCGACGCGACCTTCATCCAGCGTTTTCTGGTTGGTATGGAAGTACCTCATCCAATCAACGAAATGATAACAGAAGAATAAACATAAAAAATGTCGGGTAGACACGCTTGTCCGCCCGACTTATCTTTTTTCTTGACTTTTTGTAAAGTTGTGGTATTGTGTTGTGCTTGTAAGGAGCGTGATACGATGACTACATTAGAGAACTTCTACTTCGGGAATATCAATCCGAGCGAGTACAAGCAGAGCAGGGATACCAAGAAGAAGTTATCGGAGATGACAAAGCTTCTCGATGAACTCCGATCAATGCTTACGACTGAGCAACAGAAAGAAAAGCTGGAGCAGATTGAGAACTGCCAGCTATCGCTGATTGCTCTGTCTGAGAAAGACGCCTATATAGAAGGCTTCAAGCTCGGAGTAAGGATGACAACAGAAATATACTCAGATACACAGCAACGGAGACGACACGTTAGTCGTCTCCACTGTTCGCATTTATCGGGATATTCTTCCTCTGCCAATACAGACCTCGGATTAAGAATCAAAACCTGACACAGAAGATTTGTGAGCATTTGTGAGAGGGATTTACGTCTGAGAGCGTGACAAAAAATACTACGCAATAACAAAGAAAACGGACGAGTTGAAACAAATAGAAATATTTTGTTTCTAAAACTATTGACAAATGCTCACTCCGATGTTATACTGTTACCATCATTGAAACACCACGTTTCTATCTTGATGGAGGTCATCTTATGGCACGAAGAAATCCCGAATGGTATTCTATCATTTACGACTATGTCAATCAGTACTATGCGGAGCAAAGCAAGTATCCGTCTGTCAGAGATATTACGGCAGGAACGGGTATTTCTGTTTCTACCGTTCACCGCTGTCTGACAGATATGAAAGAGCGCGGTGAGATCGTATACAGCGGCAGAAGAAATATCAGCACCGCGCAGACAGAGATGGAAAGTCCTTCGAAGTACATGAAAGTTCTCGGATACGTCGCCTGCGGCGAAGGTCAAGAGGAAGAAGAGGCTGTGATTGAGTACATCCGTATGCCTGAGAGCATTGTCGGCAAAGGCAACTTCTTTGCGCTGATCGCTAAGGGCGAATCCATGATCGACGCGGGTATCCACCCCGGAGATTACGTCATTGTCAGACAGCAAAAGGGTGCGAATGACGGCGATTATGTCGTCGCTTTATACGAAGGTAAGAACAACTTGAAACAGTTGATCAAAGAGGACGGACGGTATATCCTCCGCTCCTGCAATGAGGATAAAGAAACCTATCCCGACATCTATCCCGAGGATCTGCAGATCCAGGGAGTCGCGGTTTGCGTGACACACAAGTTAATATGATTTTTAGTGTGAGTGAATAATCGGTATTTAGTTGAAGATGACAGCATCCTGTATCAGAAAGGCGCTCACACAGTGCCTCTTCTGATATGGGATTTTTCTTTCCAACAAGTCCCTTGATAATTGACAAATCATATCAGTTACATAACGTCGGAACAAACGAATACATATTAAAAATCAGTTACATATTTCAAACGAAAGAAGGTAGATTTTTAGAATGAAAAAGAAAGAAATGATCACTTATTCCGGCGAAGAATTGATGCAGATGGAGCTCCCTCCCGTGAGGTTTGTCGTCAAAGATTTCCTCTCCCAAGGGCTGAATATCCTCGCGGGTCAGGCGAAGGTCGGCAAGTCTTGGATGATGCTTGATCTCTGTATCAAGGTGGCGAAGGGCGAAAAGTTCTTCGGCTTTGATACCGAGAAGAGCACCGTGCTGTACCTCTGTCTGGAGGACAGTCCGAACAGGATCAGAGACCGAATGGTGAAGCTGACGGACACTGCTCCCGCGAATCTTCACTTCGCTGTGATGGCGGATAATCTTGCGGGTGATCTGACTAAGCAGATCGAATCGTTCATCGACAAACACCCCGATACCTCGCTGGTGGTGATCGACACACTCCAGAAGATTCGCAAAGCCAAGGGCGATATGTACGCGGGGGATTACAAGGTGATCTCGATCCTCAAACGGCTCGCCGAAAGGCGCGGTATCTCGATCGTTTGCGTCCATCATACGAGAAAGAAATCGGACAAAGATCCGTTCAATATGGTGTCAGGTTCGACAGGAATCACCGGCGCTGCGGACAACATTTACGTGATGAAAACGGACGATTCCTGCTCGGATTTCGCAAAGCTTTATATGCGCGGAAGAGATATTCCCGAGAGAGTTTTGACCATTCAGTTTGAAAATTTCAGGTGGAATTGTTTGGGTAAAAGCAGTCTTGAAAGCGACGGTTTTATGAACGACGGCGCCATGCTCAGCCTGCTGTCTTACCTCAAACGGGAAGAGATTTTTGAGGGAACAGCATCGGATTTGTGTAACACTTTAGGTCTGAAAATCGAGAGCAATGTCCTCTCCAGAAAGCTCGGGAAATATGAAAACGAGCTCCAAAAAGTGGGCATTGAATTCACCCGTGAGAAGAAAAATCACACGAGGATTTTGACCTTGGTGTACTCTCATTCAGAGCACGGGGACGATGGGGACGATATTTTTCTCCACACCGTAAACACGCCGAAAAGCGCATAGATATGCGGCTTTTCAACATAGGGGTGTTATCGTCCCGGTCAATACCGTCCCCGAATTTCGGAGCGGATCATCTGATCGCATTTGGAGTTATTCACAAAGATTTGAAGCTCGTTGTGAACGCGCTTACGGAGGAGTAGATAAAAGCGAGCAATCCTTTAGGTGGATTGCTCGCGAAAGACATCGGACGGCAGAGCCGACCGTTGAGCGGTTTTCTGAGTATAAATATACGGTTACGAAAAGACATCCTCGGTTTATATGAATAAAGTGTTTTTGGGAGGAAATAAATGGAAGAAAGCAAGAAGGTTCCGATCATTTTTACAAGGGATCAAATCGAAAGTATGGATAACTTTATCAAAGAAAATGAAGGCTATTCACGGAGCAGTTTCGTCCGTGAAGCGGTCGAGTATTATCTCGGATATATCGATATGAATGAAAACGTCAATTATATTTCTCCGCTGATCAATCAGAATATCAAGCTGATCCTGTCCAGATTTGAGGCCAAGATGAGCGAGATGATCTTCAAGATGGCGGTGGAGGTTTGCAAAAGCAATATCCTCACTGCATACCAAAGTGAGCTGTCAGATCAAGCTTTGGACTACCTCGACCGCACTTCCAAACGGATCGTTGCCGAGCATAACGGCACGCTTGATCTGGAAGATACTCAAAAATATTTGGATGAACACGATGTGTTCGGTGATGTGAATGGCTAAGATCATTGTCTCTTGCCGGTTCAAAAAGAACGCAAAAGGCGTCAAAAATCTGATCAAATACATGGGTACCCGAGAAAGTGTAGAGAAGCTGCCGAGTGCAAGAGAGTATGATCTCGCCTCGTTGAGTCAGGTCAGGCTGATAAGATCAGTCACAAATCACTTTCCCCAGAGCAAAACTTTCCTCGAATATACTGACTATAAAATGCTCCCGACACGTCGAAACGCGCATGAATTCCTCGACGCTGTCGCCGAAAGATACGCCGATTGCGCGGATGAATTGAAGGGCTTGGTCGGATATATTTCACAGCGTCCTGGCGTGGAAAAGCTCGGCAAGCACGGTCTTTTTTCTCAGTTTGATCTGCCGATTGATCTCGATGAAGTCGCCAAAAATGTCTCCGAACACAACGGTATTATCTGGACGGAAGTCGTGAGTTTACGGAGAGAAGACGCCGAGCGTTTGCATTATAATAACGCTGAAGCATGGAAGAATCTTGTCCGCAGGAACATGAACGAGATCGCTCGTGCTCACCGTATTCAGCCGAAGGATCTGCACTGGTACGCAGCCTTTCATAACACGACGCACCATCCTCATATTCATCTGATCGTGTACTCCACGGGAGCAGAAGGATACCTGTCCGAGAAAGGAATCCGACAGCTGAGGAGAGCATTCGGTCAAGATATCTTTCGCGGTGAGCAATACCGTCTTGCGAAGATCGAAACAGGTTACCGCAACGATCTGAAACAGGAATTGATGGCGCTTATGGAGAATGTTCAGGCTCACAGAAACCTCCCGAATACAGATTATTATCTGCAAATTCTACAGCGGATTCAGAAGGAAGTTCAGGAACTAAAAGGTAAAAAACTCTACGGTTATCTGCCGAGAAAAGTGAAAAAGCTGGTGGACTTTGCGCTCCATGAACTCGCTTCTGAACCTCGGATGAAGGCGCTCTATGACAAATGGATTGAGATCAATCGAGAGAAGCTGAGTCTGTATTATGATCCGAAGGAAGAACCGCCTGTACCGATCGAGAGGAACATAGAGTTTCGGTCACTGAAGAACCTGATAATCAAGACGGCGCTGAGCATGGATTTCAGTCAGGAGAATAACTTGAATGCCGTTCGGTTTGGCTTTCTCATCTCGAGTTTGGCAAGAACGATCGCGCAAAGCGCTCAGAAAAAGCTGAGTGATCTGAACGCGAAAATGCCCCTTGCCGACAGCAAGGAGCGTGAAAAGATTCGAGAGAAAAAGCTCGCTCACGGACAAAAAGATGGATCGGATCAAGCGTTTGATAACGACGATGAAACCTATGACAGCCAAGCTGTGGAAGGGATACTCTCCATGCTTGACTACCTGCTCTCGCTCGATGAACAGACGGAAGAAGAGGAGCCCACGACAACAAACATCGATAACTTAAACATCGATCAATCCTACGCCCGATATGAAGCCGAGAATGTGGACGACGAAGATTTAGATGAGGATTATGACGAAGATGAAGGTGAAAGCCAAGGCTGGGGTCAGTCGATGTAACGATGTCCGGATTAACTGGGTGTAAATAGAAAAGCCGTCCCGAAGGACGGCAAATCTTATAGACATATTAGAATGCATATTCCTTGATAATACACAACTCGCCCTGCACATCATAACGCATGGTGCAGTCGTCATACTCAACCAGGCAAGCGCAGTGACCGCCCGGTACGGCTGTGTTGGCATACAGATTATATGTAAAGATATGGCGGTCGCAGTGCTGGGTTGCTTCACCGCCCGGATAGAGAAGCATTGATCCCAGACCTAAATCTCTGGCGGCGAAGGCGGTCAGAACTGCTCCATTAACGCACATGATTTGCTCATATGTATAGTGATCCCGAATGTATTCGGCAAAGGCTTTCATCTTTTCTCTGTTGGTCATGGACGAAGTCCAGCATGCTTCTTCTGATGAACGAACAATCCGTAATGTCTTTTCGATATCCTCGGGAGTTCGGTTGACGTCGACCTTGACATTCACTCGGCATATCAATTCACCTTTGTAGTACAGCTCGATTGGGAAGCTTCCGTGCGCTTCTCGGATACAGCTGATCGTCGTCTGAAAAGGAAAGTACAATCCGCTTCTGTAGTGAACGTAGACGTAAGCCAAAGGATTATCCTCTCTGTCGGTCACTTCGCAGTCATAGCCGTGAAGGATACCGTTTTCTTTTTCGATCAGGTAACTTTCCTTGAAACTGCTGTCAGTGTAGTCGATCTGATTAATGTAGTGACCGTTATTGACCTCTGTCGTGATATCGTGGGGATCGATCTCACTCTTTGGCATGAGCATCAATGTAATGCTTTTATCAGTGAGAGTAACTTCCGATGGAACCTTCTTTAAATCAAAGGTGACGCCCTCGACCGTGACATACCGATCGGTCGGCGACGGTTCGTAGACAGGCTTTGAGATCGGATAGCTGTCTGATACATTCACCATCCATCGTTGCAGGTGTGAAGCATCCATCACGGTCACGGCGTGATCGCCGTCGATATCCGCAACAGACGATGTTACAGCGACAGGCGTCTTGATACCGACCGTGTATCGCTGAATGAATGTCGCGTCGGTAATGCTAATTTCGCCGTCACCGTCGACGTCGCCGAGTATTCGGCTCTCGGCATGAACGGATACGGACATCATCATCGCCATACAGAGAGATAACGATAAAACAGATTTGATTTTCATAACAGAAACCTCCTTTTCGGTTTGGTGTATTTTAGCTTATGCTCGGAGGTTTTACAAGTAGAAAGATAAAGACAGAATATATGCAAGTTAGACAATGAATTTTGCAGGCTTCATGATACGGATAACTGATTCTGCGAGGGTTTCCCTCTCTTTCAGCAGTGTCAAAAATTGAGCTCCGAAACAAAGAAAACAAGGGGCGGGAAAGTCTTTTGTAACTGGATATTTCGAATGAAGCGTGGTATTGTGTTTACTTGCAAAAAGGAGGTTAGCTTATGGAACGAAAACTGCTGACAAACGGAACAACAAGCAAGAATAAGAACGGAAGATGGAACGGTTCTGTCTGGTATATGGACGAGCACGGCGAGAGAAAACGTAAATCCTTCTCTGCCGATACCCAAAAGGAAGTCAAAGAGAGGATCAAGAGCTACATCGAGCATTTCTATGATAAGCCGGAGATCAAAGTCGACAACGCAGGAACGCAACCTTTGCAAAAGAGTATGCAAAACTGGCTGGAGGTGTTCAAGTATCCGTCGCTTCAACGGACGACCTATGACAGATATGAGGTGACGGCTAAGTACCAGATCTATCCTTATCTCGGTAAGAAGATCGTCAGAAGAATCTCGGGTGCGGATATCAAGCAGGTACTTAATAGCATCATGATAAGCGGTAAGTCATACTCGACCTGCAAGAAGGCATATCTGCTTCTGAGCGAGTTCTACCGTTATCTCGAACGTGAGGACTTGATAGAAAAGAATCCGATGCGGAATGTCGAGATGATCAAAAAAGCCAACTACCTCTCAGCCCAAGGCATCGAAAGCAAGCCACAGAATGAGCTTGTAACGGTCTTTTCACCCGAAGAAATAGAACTGCTCAAAGCAGAAGCGTTCAAGCGTTTCGGCAACGGTAAGCCATTGTACAAGCAATCTGCCGTCTACTTCCTCATGCTGAACACAGGATTGCGTAGAGGCGAAGTATGCGGACTGCTCAACAGCGACATCGACTTAGAGCACAGAGTTCTCCATGTACGCAGAGCGGTGAAAGAGTATTACCGCAGGGATGGAATGGACAGAGCCAAAGGACAGGAAACAAAGGTCGGCCCTCCGAAAAGCGCTACCAGCGTGAGAGATGTTCCTTTGAATGACACAGCAATCGAGATGATCAACAGACTGAGAGAGGAAGTATATCTCGGCGAGGATACACCGCTGATCCCCAACGAAAACGGAGGCTATCTCAAGCCGATCAATCTACTCAGACGATTCTACCGACTGCAGACAGCGGCAGGGATTCCCGAAGAAGAACTCAAAGGACTGCACGCATTACGACACACCTTCGCCACCACGCTGATCAACGGTATCAAACAACCCGACGGTACGATCAAAAGCCTGACCGTGAAGCAGGTGGCAGATCTACTCGGTCACACCACGACAGAGATCACAGAGCTGTATTACGTCAAGAAAGACAATACCAAACTGGAAGGTCTGACCGACGCCTTCAACCTGTGATCAAAATGACTGTTGACTATCCGACGAAAACAGTTATAATAAAGTAAAACAGATGAAAGGATAAACGATATGTGCGATAACAGAACCGCTGTTGAAAACGCGACCGCATCAATAGAAATGGAAGGTTTCAAAGTCAGCGAAGAAAGTAAAGCGATGTGTGAAAAGGTTCTTGATGGTAAAATGTCGTTTGAAGAATACTTGACGTACTCGTTGAAGAGAGCAGGAGTAACCGCGTAATGTCATACAGCACCGACCCGATTACCTTGGATTGTTATGAAGGAACAACTTGCCTCATCAATAAGTTCAATATAACCGATGAAGAAAAGCTGGCTTCTCTGGAAGCTGATATCTCATTAATGAAATCAGCTCAGTTAGAAAAGAACGATATGAAAGCTGATTTCAATGAAGAAGATTATAAAGAGCTTCATCGGTATTTACTCGGGGATATATATGATTGGGCCGGCGAGTATCGCTCAATCAATATGACCAAGAAAGGGACGAAATTCGCTGAATGCGATCGAATCCCCGAACTGATGAACAGATGCTTTGCACGACTAAAAAAGCTGAACTATTTCCTAGATACAGACTTTGATGAATTCATAGATGAACTGGTGGACTTCTATTGCACGATCAACCACATACATCCATTCAGAGAAGGCAACGGCAGAGTGCAGAGAGTGTTCATTACGCAATTGGTACGTTATAATGGATGTGACTTCAACTTCTCTCAGATCAACACCGATGATTTGATGGTAGCAACCATACACTCTGCGCAAGGAGTAACGGATTATCTGCATGACATTTTCTACAGAAGCATTACTGTAGTTAACGAGGAATAAACCGCAGAATAACAAAGTGTCATAAAGCGGATTTTGAGCAAAAGCACAGCCTCCAAATCGAGCGGATTTGGAGGCCTTTTTCATGACTTTTCAGAGGGTACTACTAAGATGATGCTATTTCAATACTATGAGCAAATTTTGTGGCGATTTCGGAGCGGATTTCGGACGGATGATACTGAAATCAGGGTAAAAAAATAATGACCAAAACATCACTGTTTAAGCCATTCTTACGGTATAAAGGGCAATAAAAAACAGTCTCCTCTTAGGCATTTGGAGACCGCTGCTCTACCAACTGAGCTATACCCCTATGTGTATTTGATTGGACGAGAAAGTGAAACATTCGCTACAAGATTAAAGCATGCGCGCATGCCACTTTCTTTCGTGCGAGAATTAGTATATCATCGAATGCTGAAAATGTCAAGATAAAAATGAAAACTCTGTTGATTATCCCGGGCAGATTCTACTGGTTTTGGATGATGATGGCGATTTTGGCGAACGGATCACCTTATTTGTCATCTTTCAAGAACATTTCTTCCTTTTCAGCAGATTAAACCAACTTTTTCTCCATGCGGCTATTCTGCAGCTTAAACTTAACCTTAATAGAATCACTGTAGAAAACAAATGTGCAGTTGAGTATTTCCATGACAAATCAGAAAGCACTTATTTTATAAGTTGTTGCTTTTTATAAAAACAACGAGCATAGACGCAAAATCGGGTGGATCTATGCTCGTTATGATGTTGAATTTAACATCATTATACCATGCTTTTTCTTTTTTCTACTCCTGTTTTTGCTTCTGAACTCATTTTTTCAAATTTCATGATTTGATATGAGCATCTACTCTTTCATTCAAGTTAGGGAAGGCTA